>NZ_AULM01000019.1 GCF_000422285.1 Desulfatiglans anilini DSM 4660 | reverse complement strand
ATACCCAGGGACTGCTTGAAATAGGTGTCGTCTTTCTTATTGGTTACGGCTTCATAATCGCTTTGACCAAGAGAGAGCATGCCGACATAGCTGCGCACGACGTCGTCCAGTCCGATTCCGCTGACGCCTTTGGCAAGAGGAAATGCCTTCCGTGCTTTGCGTGGCAGGTCGCTGTAATAGTTGATGCCCAGTCCGATCAATGCAAGACCCGAGTGCGAGGTGTAGAAATCTTTTTTGGACCGCTCAAGGATAAATCGTTTCACGTTTCACCTCCCAAGTGATCTTTTGACAGGTGAAACCGTAGCACAGTTAGTGAATAAAATCAATATATTGTATTGCTCTGTGCGTTAATTTTATAAGTAATTCGCTCACGGATTCAGGAAGGTGTCCTGATTTTTCTCGATAAATTGTTCTTCTGTTAGACCTTGGCATGTTCACTAGGCCGTCTGAAATAGTTTCCGCCCTGAAATGGCCTTTTTGGGTAATCTCCGCGTCAATCTACATGTCTATTTTTACAGCGGCCTACGGGCCGCTTCCACCCAACAGATGGATTTTCTAGAATTAATCTTGAGCCCTCGTTTCCGACTGGAAGGTTTCTCTTGTCGGATGCGTTTTTTAGAATGGACACTGTTGGGAAACGGGCTGAAGAACACACAAGATCCTGCGGCCATTAGTGACAAGTAGGCCAACGATTCGGGGGGCTAAAGCGCCGGCACAGCAGCCCGGTGCAAAATCCAAAGAGAGAAGACATGGGCTGCCTGGTGGATCGGGGCGGCATTTAAATCGGGGGGCGTATGCTGCTTGATGGTCTGATTCAAAGGCGCTTTCGAACGCTTCAGCGCGGGTCCGGGATGACGTCTCTAGGAACGCGGGCGGCCGAGCAAGAAATCCCGACCAGGAATTCCGAAATACAACAAGCCGGTCGTAAAGAACTCGGCCTCGGCGCCTCAGATGATCGGATCCGATCGCCAAATGCCGATGGCGATCTCATCCTGAAGATCAGATATTATTTAAACCAAAGTTGAGAGTGAGTAAACTTATTTGATCCCTTGCCTCGCAAAGCATAAAAGGAACGTGCCCTTAAATTCTTGACCGTTTCTGCTTGAGAGCAATATTTTGGCGTTTAGACGATAGACGGTCTGTCGGGTTTTTGCGCAAGCTATGATGTCTCAGTCCCTTCAAGGCTTAAACTGCATTTTTGGGGCGAAAATGGCGTGTTTAAGCTGAAAAAATGACCTGTTAAAGCGTTTTATTCCAATGAAAATAGTGCGTTACCTTGGTCCGACCCCGCGGATTTCGACTTTGGATTGGAGGTGGCGCTTGACGGCGGCGATGGGGACGTCTTCGCGGTGAAAGATGCCGGCGGCGAGGGCCGATTCGACTTTTGTCCGCGTGAAGACCTCCAGGAAGTGTTCGGTGCTGCCGGCGCCGCTCGAGGCGATCACCGGGATGGTGACGGCGCTCTTGACGGCGTTGATGAGTTCGATGTCGAACCCGAGGTGGGTGCCGTCCCGGTCGATGCAGTTCAGGAGGATCTCCCCCGCGCCCAACTCTTCGGCCGCTCGCGCCAGGGTCACCGCATCGACCTCCCGCCCCTCGCGGCCGCCTTTGATGGTGCACTGGTACCAGCAGAAGCGCTCGCCGCCCGGACCGGGGGTTGCGGTTTCGATGACGTGGTGCCGCACCTCTTCGGGGGACCGGACATAGACGCGCCGAGGGTCGATCGAGATGACGACGGCCTGGCTGCCGTAAACGCGAGCGATCTCTTCGATGGCGCTCCGTCCCGTTTTGCGCCTATCCTTCAAATAGGCCTCGACGATCAAAACGGCGTCGCTGCCGATCGAAACCTTGTCGGCACCCGAGCGGAAATACTCGGAGGCCACTTCGAGGGATGAGTAGCGGCGGCCGTTCTCATCGGTGTAGTCCCGAATCCCCCCCCCGATGGTGAGCGGTACGAAGACGTTCAGGGATGTCTGCCGGAGCACCTCCAGCATCGGCATGTCTTCGAGCGGGAAATCCCGGAAACCCGTGATGTTGAGGAATGTGATCTCGTCGGCGCCATCCTCGTAATAGCGCCGCGCCAACTCCACGGGCTTTCCGAGGTTGCGCACCGCACCCTCCTCGCGGACATCGTACCGGTCCCCCTTGGTGACCACGAGGTCTCCGCGGTCGTCGCTGCGTACATCCAGGCAGGCGATGATCCGTTTGGCGAGCCGTGTACTCGTCGACCTCGTGGAAAGCCCGGGGAACTCCGGGCGCGCGGATTTGAGAAAATTTTTCAAGATCCTTAGGCCGTCCTCTCCGCTCTTTTCAGGGTGGAACTGCGTGGCGATGACGTTCCCCTGCTGGATGCTGCTGACAAAAGGAATCCCGTAATCGGTGCGGGTCAGAACCACCGACTCGTCCCGGGGCACGACGTGGTATGAGTGGACGAAATAGAATTTTTCGTCGCCGCGCAGTCCGTTTAGAATCGCCGAAGGCTGCAGGGCCCTCAACCCGTTCCAGCCGATGTGGGGGACCGCCAGGTCGACAACGAAGCGCTGGGCCCTCCCGGGTATGATGCCGAGCCCCGGCACCCCGGGCGCCTCTTCGCTCCCCTCGAACAGGGCCTGCAGGCCGAGGCATATGCCGAGGAAAGGCCGTCCGGCGCGGAGGTAGGCCCGCAGGGGTTCGATGAGGCCCTTTTCCTCCAGCGTCCGAATCATGTTGGCAAAATGCCCTACGCCCGGAAATATTAGGCGCTCTGCAGCGAGCAGGTCTGCGCCGCTCCGAACGATCCGGACGCTTTCCCCCAATTTCTCGATGGCGTTTATCACACTGCGCACGTTTCCTGCGCCGTAGTCCAGAAAAGTGATCATCGTTCCGTCCTTGAGTTGAGATCAGAAAGATATAAAGCATTCGGGGGCCGCGGGCAAGCGTCCTGATGGCCGCAGCTGGAAAAAGAAAAGCGTTTGCCCGGGGCCTCTTGCAAGCATCGGGATTCAGCTTTCGGGCTGACGAAGAGACCGCCAGGTCGCCCGCTCCAGGAAGCTGCCTTCCACGTTGTCCTCCATCTCGAGGAACATTTTCCAAGGCATGGCGAACGAGAGATACTCCGCCCCCAGAAGCTTGCGGACATATTTTCTGGCCGATATGTCTGTCAGTCCTACGACAGCCCTGGGGCTGGCGGACTCGGCCTCCTTGAACGGCAGGATGCCGATGGTCTGGCAGCCGGCGGCCCAGGGGATGGCTACGTTTTCGATGCCTTCCCTCGCGTAGTTGGCCAGGATCACCAAGGCCGAGATCTGATCCGGGTTGGCGGCGAAGACCACGGTCTCCGGCTTTTCGAGCGCGGGGTCGGTTTTCGGGAGAGGTTTGAAGAGCAGATACTTCGAACCGATGTCCCGCATGGGCAGTTCGCCCAAGAATTGTTTCACCAGCTCAGGGGTTTTCACATACCCCTCGCCTTCCAAAAATTCGTCCGTAAATGCCTTTCCCGCGGAGGCTTCCAGCTCGCGGGCGACCTCCTTGCCCTTTTCCGAATGGATATTGCCGGAAGACAGGAAATGGGCGAAGCACTCGACCCCGCCGGGAAATTGAAGGTAGGCGTTCCCGAACCCGAGCCCCACGCCCCCGCCCCAGCAGCCGTAAGTTTCCTTGTCGAACGCGGCTGTCTTGCCTCTGGCGGCGTTGGCGAACATGAACATCACGCATCCCCATTTTCCCTTCTTGAACTGCAGGGCGTTCTCGGGTTTCCGGTCGGCCAGGATCACGGCGACCGGGTTGAACTTGAGGCCGATGGCCTTGGCGATTTTCGATTCCATAAAACCTCCCCTGTTCCATTTGGATTCGCATTGCGTTTGCATCTGTTTGATCGTCGGGTTCTCCTTCAAGAGAATATATTATATAGTATCGCTCTGGGAAAGCATCCGGCGCGGCGACGTTTCCAAAAGGAAATGAGATGGGGAATGAACGACCGTCTTTCAACACGGAGTCGCCGATGCAGGATTTGCCGGAAGTCCGATCCGGCGATGATGGCTCGGGCGCAGGCCGGTCCGCAGAAAAGGGTGCGGCCCCGGATGTCCGGGAAGGCCGTGGAGCGGCGGCTTGTGTTCAGGACTCTCTTCGAATGAAAGGAGCGGGGAAGTGATGAACGAGTGGATAGAGATGGGGCGGAAGCTCAGGGAGCGGATCAATCCGTCCACCATGCCCGTGGCGGTGAGCTTCCTGGCGAAGGAGGACCAGATCCCTCAGAAGGCCCGCAGGCCGCTGCGCGACCTCGGTGTGAAGATGGCCCCGTGCCAGGGGGCTGCCATGGCGCGGCTCTATGGGTGGACGGTCGCGTTCACGCGCGCAGACGTCGGCTGCGCGATCGCCGCGCACACGTATGGGTGGGAGCGAGTGAGCGATCCGGCCGGACCCGTCGATTTTTTCACCCACATGAACTACGCGGCGGACGATGCATCCGCCGTCCGGATGTTCCAGGGGTTTCGCCTGCTCGAGGCGGAGCACGATCCCATCGTTCTGTATTCTCCGCTCGAGAAGACCGCGATGCCGCCCGACGTGGTGCTCGTCTACGTCAACCCCGCGCAGATGATGCGCCTGATCCATGGGTGCACGTTCCTGAGCGGCGAACCCATCCGGGGCTCCTTTTCGGGCCGGGCGGCGTCGTGCACGGAAGGGGTCATCGGCGCCTGGCTCGACCAGGATGCGAAGGTCGTGGTACCGGGAAACGGAGACCGTGTGTGGGCCGCCTGCCAGGACCACGAGATGGTGATGGCCATCCATGCCGCCCGCCTGGCGGAGTTGGTGGAAGGGCTTGAGAGGACGCACGAAAAAGGCATCCGGTATCCCGTTCCCGCCTATCTGCGTTTTCAGCCCGAGGTCGCCTTTTCGATGCCCCTGGCGGACATATTCAAGCGGCGCAGGGAGAGGCCCTGAGGCCCTAGGGTGTACCGGGCAAGGCAATAAACAAGAAACAAGCAATAATTAACAATTAGCAATAAACAATTAAATATAAATAAGAGCAATGGATAGATCGATTCATTGACCCGGGTAAGGGAGTGCCTTAGGCATGGAATTTGAACCCAATTTGACGTGCCGCCGCTGCTGGGCCGCTGCAGAGATCGTCGGCCGCTGAGCGGCGGCCAGGGTGGTCTGCAGGTCCTGCGGATGGGAGGCCCCGGCCTCGTCGTGCCGGGATGACATCGAACGGTGGAAGGAGTGCGTCTGGGAATGGTTCGTTTTGGGGGACCCTTCTCCTGAGCCGCATGATTGACCCTTGCGATCGCGGAATTCCCGTCCTTTGCTGTAGCATCGACCCGGAAACCGCGTTATGCCCCTTGACAGATGAAGGCGATTGCAGAATAAGACAGGAGCAGAACGACACCCCACCCATGCCGGATGGCTGGCACTGCCCAACGCACGCACGGGATAACCATGAAAAACGCGATCAAACAACTGTGGCTTGTCGTTGCCCTCATTGCGGCGGCCTCCTCGATCCTGCTGTTCTCAGACCGTGAACAGCGCGTAACGGATGAAAGCCGCCAGGCACGCACCTATCCTGCGCTCGCCGTCATGCAACTCACCTCGACGCCTCTCCTGGACGACCATATCGCGGGAGTTTTCTCCCGGCTGAAGGAGAGGGGCGCCTGCGCGCCCGGCAACCGGAACATCCGTCTCTTCAATGCGCAGGGGGATGTCAGCACAGCCAACGCCATCGCCCGGGAAATCGCCAACGGACCCTATGAACTCGTCATTACCTCGAGCACCGTCGCCCTGCAGACCTTTTCCAAAGCCAACCTCACGCGGAAGAAGACCCACGTATTCGGCGCCGTCACCGACCCATACGGCGCCGGGGTCGGCATCGAGGGTCCGGAGCCGCAGCAGCACCCCCCCTACATGGCGGGCATCGGCACGTTCCAGCCCGTTCGGCGGGCCATTCAGATCGCCCAGGACATGAACCCGGCCCTCGAACGCCTCGGAGTGGTCTGGAACCCGGGCGAGCAGTGCTCGGAGGCCTGTCTCGTTCAGGCCCGCGATATCTGCCGCGAGCTGGGGATCGATCTCGTCGAAGCGGTTGCCGCCAACACCTCCGAGGTCTCCGAGGCCGCCCGGTCATTGATGACCAGGAAGCCGGACGCCGTCTGGGTCGGGGGGGACACCGTGGCCAACGCCTCCATCCGGCTCATCATCAGCCTCGCCGGCGAGGCCGGCATCCCGGTCTTCACCAACGACCCGACCGACGCCGAAAAGGGGGCGCTCTTCGGGCTCGGCGCGGACTACTTCACCGTCGGCCGCTACACGGCCGACATCGCGGCGGACATCCTCGAAGGAAAAAGCCCGTCGGCATTCCGCATCGAGAATGTCATCCCGGATATGCTTCGCCTCAATCGGGAGGTCCTGGCAAGACTGGGCGGACGGTGGTCCCTCACGCCCTCCGTTCAAGCGCTTCTGAAAGAGCAGGGCGGAGGCCCCGACGCAAGGCCCGCCGCGCCGGAGCCCGGCAGATCGTACCACATCGGCCTGAGTCATTTCGTTCCCGCCCCCATTTTCGACATGGCCATCAAAGGTTTCAAGGACGGCATGCGTGACCTGGGCTTCGTGGAAGGAGACAACCTGATCCTGTCGGTCCAGCACGCCAACGGCGATATGTCCTTCCTGAATCAGACGACGGCCGACCTCCTGCTGCAGCGGCCGGACGTGCTCGTCGTCATGACCACGGCCTGCCTCAGCAGTGCGATCGCCCAGACAGAGGATACGAACATCGTTTTCGGCATCGTCTCCGCGCCGCTCGAGGGCGGCGCGGGAAAAAGCTTCGATGACCACCTGCCCAACGTGACCGGGATCGTTCAGCTGATGCCCGCCGAAGAACTGTTCGTGTGGGCGCGCAGGCTGTTTCCGGAGGCCAGACGCATCGGCGCGCTCTACAACCCCTCGGAGCCCAACTCGCTCAAGGAGGTGGACAACCTGAAGCGCATCCTGGACGGCAGCCGGATCGAACTCGTGACCGTCGCGGTCAACCACCCGAGTGAAGTCCCCGAGGGGATGCGCGGGCTCTTGGCGAAGGGGGTCGATCTCGTGTTCGCCATGGGCGACAACACGATCGTGAACGCGATGCCCGCCATCACGAAGGCCTGCCGCGCGGAGGGCACCCCGGTCATCGCCGAGGACGTCTCCCTCATGGGGACGGGGGCCGTCCTGTCCTGTGCGCCCGGCCCCTACGACTACGGCCGGGAGATCGCCGCCCTGACCGCGCGCGTCCTCCTCGGGGAGTCCCCCGCCGGCATCCCCTTCGCCCCTTGCGAAAAGAACGAACTGGCCCTCGACCTGGCGGCGGCGCGGGAGGCGGGTGTCACCGTCCCGGTCGAACTCCTCGAGCGGGCCGACCGGTTTTTCCATGTCCGCTCGAGCGGAGAGGCCCCGGCGACGGTCGCGCTGGTCAACCTCGTGGAGAACCCCGCCCTCGACCAGGCCATCCAGGGTGTGAAGGCCGCCTTGTCCGAGACGGGCCTGCTCGACGGGGTCGACTTCCGGATGAGGTCTTACTGCGCGCAAGGCGACATGTCCCAGCTGCCGCAGATCCTGGACAGTGTGCGGATGGACAAGCCCGATCTGATCGTCACGGTTTCCTCCCCCGTCCTCATCGCCGCCGTTCAGAAACATTTCGAGTGCCCCCTCGTTTTCACCGCTGCGAGCGACCCGAACGAACTCGGCCTCTTCAAGGACGGCCGTCCCGGCAACGTGTGCGGCATCCACGACGATCCCCCGCTGGGCGAAGTGCTCGAGATGGTGAGACGGCACGATCCAGGCCTCGGCGCCGTGGCGATCATCTACGACCCGTCCCAGATGAACGCCCTGATCTCCGTGAAGCGGCTCAGGAAGGCCTGCGAGGAGCAGCGCGTCCGCATCCTCGAGGCCACGGCGTCCACCGTCTCCGAACTCCCGGTGGCCACGCAGGCGGTCATCGACCGCGGCGCCCGGGCGATCGTCCTTTCGGCGGACAACCTCGTCACCACGGGGTTCAAGGCGATCCTCAAAGTGGCCCAGGCCGCCGGCGTCCCGATCTATGTCACGGATATGGCGCTGATCGCGGAGGGAGCGAGCGGAGGCGTGGGGGACAGTTATTTCGAGTGGGGGCGGCAGTCCGGGCGGCTGGCTGCGAAGGTCCTGGCCGGTGTGCCTCCATCCCGTCTGCCCGTCAGGCCCACCGCGGCCCACACGCGCGTCGAACCGGCGGAAAAAGCGGTATCCAGGGCCAAGACGCCCTTCAAGCTCCGCCTCGTCCTTTACTGTGAAACGTATTCATCGGAGCACTGCCGCAACGGGCTCCTCGATGGGCTCAAGAAGGCCGGCCTCGTCGAAAACCGGGACTATGCGCTGCGCGAGTTCAACGCGCAGGGGGATATGTCGACCCTCTCGAGCATCATGACGGCCGTCAGGGCGGACCGCGTCGACCTGCTCATGGCGGTGTCGACGCCGACCTTGCAGGCGGCGCTGCGCCAGGCAGGGCCTGAGACGAAGATCGTTTTTACGGGGGTGGGCGATGGCGTCTCCGCCGGCGCGGGGAAGAGCGAGGCGGATCACCTGCCGAACGTGACCGGCATCACTACCCGTTCCCCCTTCGAGGGGATGGCCCGGATCGTCAGGGAGAGTCTGCCGGGGATCCAGCGCGCGGGGACGCTTTTCACCCCCGCTGAGGTCAACAGCGTGTTTTACAAGGACGCGCTGGCGGAGGCCCTCGAAAAGGAGGGCATCGAACTGGTCTCCGTCCCGGTGACGAGCAGCGCCGAGGTGGCGCAGGGGGCCGTCGATCTATGCGGCAAGGATATCCAGGCCCTGGTGCAGATCCCGGACAACCTGACCCGGCCCGGTTTCGCTCTGATCGCCCGCAAGGCCGGCGAAAGGGATCTGCCCGTCTATGTGTTCGACACCGACCAGATGAAGGAGGGGGGTGTGCTGGCTCTTGCCCGGGATTATTACGACGCCGGGCTGGAGGCGGCCGAAATCGCCGTCCGCATCCTGCGCGGCGCAGACCCGAAAGACATTGCTTTCAGCAATACCCGTTCGGAGAAGCTGATCGTCAACTCCGGCCTGGTCCGCCGGTTCGGGCTCCATCTCAGCGAGGAAACGATGCGCAAAGCCACGCTTTACCCAGCGGGCGATTCCGATTGATCGAGGGGAGGTCCAATGAATCTGCGGCATGAAACACGGGGTGAATACATGCTCATCACGGTCGAAGGAAAGCTCGACGCATCCTGGGCGGACTATTTCACCGACACCCTCCTCGGGCATATCCGGAACGGCTGCCACCACCTGGTTGTCGATGCCTCGGGGCTCGCGTTCCTGAGCTCCGCCGGCATCCGGTCCCTGCTTCAGATCTACAAGGCGTTGAACACGGTCCACGGCAGCTTCCGGATCATCCACCCTGCCGCTTTCGTCGAGCAGGTCCTGCGAACGGCCGGGTTTCAGGTTCTGCTCGCGGACGGCCCACCGGAGGACATGCCGTCTTCGGAAACGGCGGGCGCCGTCGAAGCGGCGGAAGATGCCGGTATCCAGGAGTTCACGCTGGAGGAGGGCGCCTCCCTGACGCTCTTCCATGCGGCGGGCTGGCGCCCCTGGCGGCGGGTGGAGGCGGCCGGCTGCAAAAGCTTCATTTTCTCGGAGGATGTCTGTGCGCTGGGGATCGGCAGTTCGGCCGCGGATTTCGAGTCCGCCCGAAGCCAGTTCGGGGAGTTCGTGGCGGCCGCCGGAAACGTCGTGTACCAGCCTCCGGACGAACAGGGGCACCCGGATTATCTCATCTCGGAAGGGGATTACGTCCCCGAGATGTGCTGCATCCACTGCCTTGGTTTCAGCGGCGCGATGGGGCGGCTCATCCGTTTTGCCCCCGCTGATAAGGCGCCCTTCTGCACGGTTTCAGCTCTGATGGGGCATATCCTGGCCCGCACGGGCGGGAAGGCGGCGGGTTTCGTCGCCATCGGGGAGATCGAAGGCCTGGTGGGCGCCGCCCTCATCCGATCTCCCGGAGAGCTCGACGCGGAGCGCGAGATCGTTTTCCCCGAGATCCGCGAGTGGATTTCCTTCTGCGGCGAGCGGTCGCACGCGCACCAACTGGCTCTCCTGGCGGGTGTCGTCTGCAAGAGGGAGGGCGCTCGCGGCGGGGGTCTGCTGGCGCCTCTGCCCTCGCATCCGGATGCCGCTGTCCACGTCCACGCGGCGGTCTTCCCCTATCAGCCGTTGCAGAACGGCCGGATCGCCCTCGAGCCGACGATCCGGAAATGCTTCAGCGGTCCGCCTCCCCTCGCGGTGATGCATCTCGTCGATGACGCCCGCCCGGCGGTCGGCCTGGGGGAAAGCGCCCTGGTCCGCGGGGCCTGCTGGTTCGGACCTCTCGAAAACCCGGAGGTGTTGTCATGAGCCTGGTGATCGGCGCCTTTACGATGGGGCTCATCCTCGCGCTGCTCTCGCTCGGGATGCTGATCAGTTTCCGGATGATCCGATTCACCGACATCACGGTGGACGGCTCCATCACCCTGGGGGCCTCCCTCTCGGCGGTCCTCATCGTTCAGGGCTGGTCTCCATGGCTGGCGGCCCTGGCATCCCTCCTCGCCGGATCTGCGGCGGGGGCGGTCACGGGGCTCCTGCACGCCCGGTTCAAGATCCAGGAGATCCTCTCGGGCATCCTCGTGATGACGGCGCTTTATTCCGTCAACCTGCGCATCATGGGGCGGAGCAACATCCCGCTCCTGGACGTGGAGACCGTGTCGAGCGGGGCCGAGCGCATCCTGGGCGGCCTGGGCAGCGGCGCCTCCCGGGTGAATCTCTTTGGATGGCCTGTACCCCTCGGTGATCTGGCCGTCTTTGGGAGCAGCGCGGCCATTTGTCTGTTGATCGGGTTGCTGCTCTACCGCTTCCTCCTCACCCATTACGGCACCGCCCTGCGGGCCGCGGGCGGCAATCCGCAGATGGTCCGGGCGCAGGGGGTCAACAACCAGACGATGGTGGTGGTCAGCCTGGCGTTGGCCAACGGTCTGGTGGCGCTGTCCGGTTCGCTGCTGGCCCAGTACCAGGGTTTTGCCGACGTCCAGATGGGCATCGGGATGATGGTCTGGGGGCTGGCGAGCATCATCATCGGGGAGGCGCTCGTGGGGCGGGCCGGGATCGGCTTGACCATCACCGGCGTGGTCCTCGGCACGATCCTCTTCAGGCTCCTCATCGCGATCGCCCTTCGCTGGGGCCTCAACCCGAACGACCTCAAGCTCGTCACGGCCTTTTTCGTCTTCGCGGCGCTGGTGGCCCCGGGATGGTTCCGGTCTCTCGGCCGGAAGGTCACGGGAGGGCTTCGCCATGCTTGAGATCAGGGGCGTGTCGAAAACCTTCTTTCCCAATACGGCCAATGAGGTGAAGGCGCTCCAGGACGTGAGCGTCCATATCGAAGCGGGGTGCTTCACCGCCATCATCGGCACGAACGGCTCCGGGAAGAGCACCCTCCTCAATGCGGTCGCGGGCACCTTCGAACTCGATGCCGGTCGAATCCTGCTGGACGGCCGCGACGTGACCCGCTGGCCGGAGTACCGGCGGGCGGCCTTCATCGGGCGCGTCTTCCAGAATCCCTTCGCCGGGACGGCGGCGGACATGACCATCGCGGAGAATATCGCCATCGCCCTCAAGCGGGGGGGACACAGGCCCCTGCGCCGGGCCGTCACCCACGCCTTCCGCGATGGAGTTGCCGACCGGGTCCGCACACTGAAGATGGGCCTCGAAGACCGGCTGGACAATCCGATCGGGACCCTCTCGGGCGGGCAGCGGCAGGCCTTGACCCTCCTCATGGCCACCTGGACGCGCCCGAAGCTCCTGCTCCTGGATGAACACACAGCCGCCCTCGACCCGAAGAGCGCCGCGAAGGTGGCGGAGCTGACCAAAGGGATCATCGACGAGCAGAACCTGACCGCCCTCATGGTGACGCACTCCATGCAGCAGGCCGTCGACCTTCCCGACCGGATCGTGATGATGCACCGCGGCCGGATCGTCGAGGACTATCAGCGGGAGCGCAAGCACCGCGTCCGCGCCCCCGACCTCATCGCCACCTTCGACCGCATCCAGAAGCGCGAACTCTTCGATGATTCCGTCGCCGACATCCTCGCCACCCAATACTCTTAATGGGGTCGGACCAAGCTATCTATTTGAAAACGAAGTGTCTTTCCTCCAAAAAAGGGCTTTTTCCGGCTTTAGAACAGGGTTTTTGAGGGTCTTTTGTAGGCTTTAAAACCAGGGGAAAGCGATCGGCGCCCGCCTTTTTTGTGATTCTTAGTCATCGGATGACAAGCGCCACCCCGACTACGGCGATAATCATGCCGCAGATGGAATAGAGGGTAAGGGTTTCTCCGAAAAGAAAATAGGCGATCAGAGAGGTGCACGGTGGAACCAGGTAGAAAAGCCCTGCCACCGAGGATGCCTTCCCCTTGCGGATAAGCGTGTACAGGAGGAAGATCGCCCCAACGGAAAGGACGAGGCTGAGCCAAAGCAGCGCAAATAGGAATTCTCCGGTCCAGGCGACCGCCATGGATTCGGAGAAGGGAGCTGCCACCGCCAGTGCAATGCCGGCTGCGGTGTATTGAACCAGGGTGCCGGTTCGAAGATCGGTCATGCTGCAGAATTTTTTCTGATAAAGGGTCCCGGCGGTGATCCCCAGGAGCGCAGCGCAGCTCCAGACGAAGCCCTTGACGTATTCAGGGCCGAGAAGCAGCTTGTTTTGTACGACCAGGGCTACCCCGATCATTCCGAGCACCAGCCCCAGCCATTGGCGGCGGCGCACCGTTTCGCCCAGCAGGGGTCCGGCTGCGATGGCGGTCAGCACAGGCTGCATTCCTACAATGAGAGCAGTGATGCCGGCTGGGACGCCGCTGTAGATGCATGAAAAGACGCCGCTCAAGAAAACGGCATGAATGAGGAGGCCGGTTACGACGAGATGAATGATTTCGCGGGGGCTTCGAGGCCAGGTGGAATGGGTGACGAGGGATAGCACCAATAAAATGGCGGCCACCAGCCAGAATCTTATCAGGAGGAAGGTAAAAGGTTCGGCATAGGGCAGTCCGAATTTAGCGCCGATAAAACCGGTGCTCCATAGGAGTACGAAAAGGATCGCAATCGGTGTCCCACTTGATTTCCAGGAGTCGGGAGGGAGTTTTCCGGCGGATCGAAGTGGAAGCCGGGGCGCTTCGGAAGGAGCGATTTTCAAGGATTTTCCTCCAAGTCAGGTGACAGGCAATCCATAGTTGAATGAAATCGACCCACTTGTCACCCCGCCCGGAGTCCCCCGGTGGAGGTGATGGCGCCTTCTGAAAGGTTTTCTTCAATCGCTGCAGTGCATTTTAACTGATTGTTCAATAAATGGAGATAAAAAAAGATCGATGCAAAATGCACGAATCACCCATCTTGGCGGCGAAAAGACGGTCACCGGATCTTGCCATCTGCTACAGGCCAGCGGAATCGCCATCCTCATCGACTGTGGATCGACACAAGGGACTGATACGGTCGTACCTATGGATCAATGGCCTGTGCATCCAGCCGATATTCCATTTTTATTTCTTACGCACGCCCATATCGATCACATCGGGCGGGTGCTTGGGCTGATCCAGCGAGGTTTCCGGGGGGAAATCCTCTGCACCCATGCCACCAAGGCATTGTTGGTGCCAATGCTGGAAGACGCCTTGAGCTTCACCCATCTCTCACGCCGGCAGATGGAGCATCTGCTCGAGGAACTGGATGAGCTTTGCTGGGGGTTTGAGTACCAGGAGACCTTCGATTTACGCAAGGGCATCCGTTTTACTCTTGGGCGTGCCGGACACATCCTTGGCTCGTGCTGGATCCGTTTCGACCTGCCAGGTGGTGAAAGCATCGTTTTTTCAGGGGATCTCGGCGCGCGCGGCACGCCCATCCTGCCTGATCCGGATATACCGGCGCCCTGTGATCTGCTGGTGCTCGAATCGACTTACGGCGACCGCCGCCACGAGGATCGCACCAACCGCCTCCAGCAATTGCAGAATATTCTCCAGCGGGCCTTGTCCGACAACGGCAAAGTCCTCATTCCCGCCTTCGCATTGGGGCGTACCCAGGAACTGATCTATGAAATGGACCGCCTGTTTTCGGATCCTGCAGGCATCTTTTCTGAAAGAGGCAGCCGTGTTCCGGTATGCATCGATACCCCGCTCGGCCTCAAGATCACCCGAATCCATGCCGAGCTTTCGGAGTATTGGAGCGATGAGGCCCAGGGCCGCCTAAAACAGGGTGATCATCCCCTCAGCTTCGATCGACTCTACGGGGTGGAGACCTATGAAGAGCATCAAAGGCTGCTTGAGTTCAAGGGGCCGGCCATTGTAATCGCCGGCAGCGGCATGTGCACGGGCGGCCGCATCATCGACCATCTCAAGGCTCAACTGCCCAACCCCGCGACCGATGTCCTTTTTGTCGGGTATCAGGCCGCGGGAACCCCTGGCAGAGTCATCCTCCAGACCCTGGAAGGGGGCAAGCGCGAGGTTGTGCTGGATGGCAAGCCCGTTCCCGTGCTGGCTGCCGTCCATCAGCTCGGCGGGTACTCCGGCCACGCAGATCAGCAGGAATTGCTCGAATGGGTAAAAGCCGTCCAACCAGGCGCCGTGAAACTGGTGCACGGCGAACCCGGCCCCCAGCGCGCCCTTCGCGAACTGCTCGATGGGCTCGATGGGGGTCGGACCAAACTATGTGTTTGAAATTACAATTTAATAGCGCTAAAAAAAATCGTTTTCTGTGTTAGATGCTAGTTTTTAGGGGCCAAAAAGCTGATTTAACAGTCTGAAGGTTCCATCCCTGACAGACTTCGTCATGCCATAGATAGAATTCCACGCTGCTTATAATAAGGTGAAAATTGATTGAAATGTTATAAATTATTTAAAAATTGGCCATTTATATATATCAGATTAAAATCTGCTATTGATTTATGCGCATCTTTGCATATTGATAACAAATTATAACATTTCAGAAACAGACATACGGATTCATGGAGATGGAGTTTTTCAAGCTCAAGATCATGGCCCTGCACGAGGCAAAGTACGCATTAATCGGATGAACCCAAAATTTTATCCTTCTTGGAGCGGAAGTGTGATGCCCTATAGCCCAACGCTTAAAATAGACTTTTTAGAATGAAAATGGGGCATTTAAGCAGGTAAAAGGACCCAAAAATCATTCTTTTTGTATTGTAATTAGCGTGTTCGCCTGGTCCGACCCCTTGGGTGTTTTTTGCTTGACACCGGAAGAGATAAAAGGGATGATATCGACCGTGCGGCCGGTAGGTAATTTGACGAGAGATGATGGACGCTTTCTTGGGGCTTGTCCGCCTGACGTGTGACGATGAGGGTGCAATTAGACCTGGGACGGCGTTAAAAGGGCTTCTCGGGGCTACCTGATAGAACAAGTGACAGGATGTTGAATTGGATAAACGGGACAGAATCTGTGACAAGGCGCTTGAGCTGTTTCTGAGGGATGGCTATGAACAGACCCCTTTGTCGCGTGTCGCCAAGGCATTGGGTTTGAGCAAGGCCGGGCTGTACCATTATTTCAGCAGCAAGGAAGAACTCCTCTTCCAGATTCATGAAAGGCAGATGGAGCGGACGTTCATTCCTGTCCTGGAAAAGGCGGAGAAAATCGCGGACCCGACGGAACGAGTAGCGTTTTTCATGCGGGAGTATATCCTGCATGCTATGACTCAAGACCCCTCCGTACGCGTGGTTGTTCATGAAACCCAAAATCTTGCAAGGACGCACCGCGCCAGGATCGACCGCGTTTGGAGAAGGGGCTTCGATTTGATCCGAAATGCCCTTCTCGAAATGAAGGCCGCGGGAAAAGCCAAAGATGTGAACATGACTTTTGCCACCTTCGGCGCCCTGGGAATGTGTAGTTGGATCTTTTACTGGTTCGATTACTCCCGGCAGGAATCAGCACGTGAACTAGCCGATACCTATGTTGAAATCTTTCTGCGGGGGTTGTCGAAATAGATCATTTCTAAATGTGAAAGGGCTTTTGAAGGCGAATAGAAAATTTCTCATGTGGTCCGATTTAAACGGAAAAATACAACCACATTATTTTTTGGCCGTGGACCGACCGGGCGGCCGGTCGCATTCCTCTTGTAACATGTTGTCTGAGACCTCCAGAAAAATGCAGGCCCAGAGGAACGATCGATATGCCTAAAAAGATAAAACTTTCAACCAATTTTCTTCGCCGGGAGGCTGGGTTCGGGGATCTGGAGATTGCGGATGCGGCGGATACCGTGGCTGATCTCCTGCACCGCGTTGAAAGAGAGACCGGGTTTATTCTGATCGATGCCGAAGGGGAGAAACTCAGACCCGACATCGAACTGACGCTCCGTGGAAAGGACATCGCTTTCTATCCGAAGGGACTGCGATCGGTCATCGAGGATGGTGATTGGCTCGATATCTGTTTGACGCCGCTTGGCGGAGGCTGAACCAGGGTAGAGAAATGTTCCGGGATTGCTTTCTATATCTCTGGAGCAGACTACGGAAATTTGAATCATTTCACATTGATAATGGAGGAGCAGGATTATGACACTTTTTTTCAGACGGCTGCCGCCATTCGACTACCTCAAACCCGAGGGAATCGAAGAAGCATTGGCTTTTATGCAGGGGAATCCTGTCGGAACGTTCCGTGTCTATGCAGGCGGCACGGACGTGTTACCGAAAATCAAACGGAGAACCGACCCGGTGCCTCAAACCCTGATCGATCTGAAGGGCGTGATGGGACTCGACTATGTCACCGCTGAAAAGGACGGAGGTTTGCGGATCGGCGCCCTTGCCTCGATCAATGCCGTTGCAGAGTCCGAAGCAGTGAAAAGTCGTTTTCCTATGCTACACCAAGCCGCATTCAGCATCGCTTCCCATCAGATCCGCAACCGCGGAACCATCGTCGGGAACCTCTGCAATGCCGTTCCTTCCGCTGACTCTGCTCCGGCGCTGCTTTGCCTGGAGGCGCGGGTCCTGTGCGCCGGCCCGCGTGGTGAACGGGTCGTCGAACTGAATCGATTTTTTACCGGTCCGGGTAAGACAGTTCTCGAACCGGATGAACTCGTCAAGGAGATTCATGTCCCCCCGGCTGAAGGGCGAGGCGTCTACATCAAGCTCTCACCCCGCAGCCGCATGGATCTAGCCGTTGTAGGCGTAGCCGCTTTGGCGGAGACGCGCGATGCAGCGTTCTCGAAAGTCCGCGTGGGACTGGGCGCTGTCGCTCCTGCACCGATCCGGGCCGGCCGATGTGAGACGTTCCTCGAGGGCCGGCCCGTGAGTGATGAGGTGATTGCGGAGGCGGCGAAAATCGCCGCCGATGAATCGAGACCGATCGACGACCACCGTGCATCGGCTGAGTACCGCCGCTTGATGGTGGAGGTCCTGGTCAAGCGGGCCCTAAGACAGGTGTCCTCGAGTCAGGGATGAAGCAGCGTATTGACTTCTTCGCCGCATATAGAAAAACCGAATTCTTTGAATCGGACGTCGTGCCTTCCTGCCTTTCCAGAGGGGGCCAGAAAGAATTTTTCGCCGCGGCCAGTGGAGCCTGTCCCTTGCCCGAAGGCGGTTGTCGGGCTCCGGCACCCTCGCAGCCTAAGACTGCAGGTTTGAATCGGGGTTCATCCGCCACGCCGTTTCCATATGAAAACCAAACCGACAAAGGGAGAGCGAACGATGGAACTGAAGGAAATCCAACTCGTCATCAACGGCGAATCACACACGTTGAGGGTTGCGCCTCATCGCACCCTCCTCGAGCTCATTCGTGAGGAGCTCAAGTTGACCGGCGCCAAGGAGGGCTGCGGGCTGGGGGAATGCGGCGCCTGCACGGTCATTATGGGCGGCCGGGCCGTCAACAGCTGCCTCGTGCCGGCGGTGGAGGCGGACGGTCAGGAGATTACGACCATCGAGGGTTTGAAAGAAGGGGACAAGCTGCACCCGCTCCAGGAGGCGTTCGTGGAGCACTCCGGAATGCAGTGCGGGTTTTGCACCTCCGGGATGATCATGTCCGCCAAATCCCTTCTGGATCGCAATGGGACACCGTCTTCCGGGGATATCAGAGAAGGCATCGCCGGGAATTTTTGCCGATGCACCGGCTATACCAAGGTCATCGAATCCATCCAGGCCGCCGCCGAGCTCATGAAAGGGGGGGAGTAAACATGCAGGACTTTTCTGTAATCGGGAAACGCATGCCCAGGGTGGATGCCCTCGCCAAGGTCACCGGGGAGGCCAAATACGCCGCGGACTATGAGATGCCAGGCATGCTCTGGTGCAAGATCGTCAGAAGCCCGCACGCCCATGCCAAGATCCTGAACATCGATACGAGCCGTGCCGAGCGGCTTCCGGGGGTCAAGGACGTTCTGACAGGGAAGGATTTCAAAGGGTGGAAATGGGGCTGGATGCCCAAGACCCGCGAGGAGGAGCCTCTGGCAGCCGAGCGGGTGCGCTATCTCGGCGAAGCCGTCGCGGCGGTCGCTGCCGTTGACGAGGACACCGCGGAGCAAGCGGCTCAGCTGATTCAGGTGGAGTATGAACCGCTTCCCGGCGTGTTCGACCCGGAAAAAGCCATGGAGGAAGGGGCTCCGCAGCTCTATGACCATGTGAAAAACAATGTCAGCTGGGACTTCCACATGGATTTCGGCGACATCGAAAAGGGCTTCCGCGAAGCCGACCTCGTCCACGAAGACCGCTTCGTGACGGGCCGGGTCATTACCGGCTACCTGGAGCCGCCCGCCGCAGTGGCGATGTACGACTCATCCGGCATCACCATCTGGGCGGCCAAACAGAGTCCTTATTTCGTCTATCGGCACCTGGCGGCCTGCTTCAACCTCCCGCTCAACAAGGTCAGGGTGATCCAGCCTTTCATCGGCGGGGGCTTCGGCGGAACGAAGAATGACTCCCTCGCAGGCGATTTCTGCTCGGTCCTTTTCTCGAAGCGGACCGGCAAGCCGGTGAAGTTCGTCTACACGATGGAAGAGGTCCTCATGACCTGCCGCCGGCGCCACAACATGATCGTTTACAACAAGATGGGGATGAAGAAGGACGGCACCATTACCGCCATGCACAGCCGGGTCATCGCCGACGGCGGGGCCCACACCGCTATCGGCCCGCTCACCATGTACCTGAGCGGGTCCATGAGCACCCTTCCTTACAAACTGCCCAACTTCAAACACGACGCCTACCGCATCTACACGAACAACCCGATCGGCGCCGCCATGCGCGGCCATGGCGTCACGCACACGCGATTCGCCGCGGAGCTCCAGATGGAGATGATGGCCGAGCAGCTCGGCATCGACCCTGTGGCCGTGCGGCTCAAGAACGCCATCACGGCGCCCCACGAGACGGTCAACAAGGTCACCGTCAAGTCCTGCGGCTTGGTGGAAGGGATCCAGACCCTGGCCGCAAGCGATTCCTGGAAAAACAGGGACCAGCGGAAAGGGAGCGGACCCGTGGTTCATGGCACCGGTATGTCCGCCACGTCCTATCTCGGCGGCGCCCGGCAGCGCGGCCACCAATCGTGCGCGGCTGTCCTCCGGCTTTGCGAGGACGGGACGATCGATTACCTCACCGGTGCCACTGACTGCGGACAGGGCTCCGACACGGTCCTCTGCCAGATCGTGGCCGAGGAACTCGGTGTCGGCATGGAGGACGTGGACATCAAACGCGTCGACACGGCCGTGACACCCTGCGATGCGGGAAGCTACGGGAGCCGCGTCACGGTGCTCGCCGGCGAGGCGGCCCGCCGCGCGGCGGTCGACATCAAGGATCAATTGGCCCGCTTCGCCGCGCGGGAGTGGGAGGCGAACCCGGAGGACATCGTCTTCAAGAATCGCATGGTCAGCGTAGCCGGATCCCCCGAAAAGACCATGCCCTTCGAACAACTTGCTAAGATCGCCTGCTATTCAGGCTCCGGGGCGGTCATCATCGGGAAAGGGTATTCCGATTACGGCATCGACGTGCTCGACTTCGAGAAGGGGATCGGCAACTGCGGCACTTCGTACAGTTTCACGTCCCAGTTGACCGAGGTGGATGTGGATCTCGAAACCGGCTTCATCCGCTGCACGGACATGGTGATCGCACACGACTGCGGCAGACCGTTGAACCCCGTCAACGTGGAGGCGCAGAACCAGGGGGCGGCGATCCAGGGCATGGGGCAGGCGCTCTATGAGGAGTTCCGGATGGACCAAGGCAGGACGCTCAACCCGAACCTGGCGGACTACAAGATGCCGCTCGCCCCGGACATCCCCAGGATCGAGGTCATCGACATCCTGACGGACGACCCATCGGGTCCGTTCGGCGCCAAGGAGGCCTCCGAAGGGGCCATCGTAAGCACCCCGCCGTCTGTCTTTACGGCGGTGCGCCATGCAACCGGCATCTGGTTCAAGGAGCAGCCGCTGACCCCTGAGAAGGTGGTGATGGCCCTGCGGAACCGGAAACAATAGGAGGAGGATGATGATGGACATTTATCCATGGTGGACGGATGAGCAGAAGGCGTTTGCAGAAGATGTCCACGCCTTTGTGCGTGAGCTCATGCCGCGGGATGCGGAATCCCGGTGGAAACGGGAGTTCCCGTGGGACATCTTCGAAAAGATCGGTGAAAGGGGCTACACCGGCGCCGGTGTGCCCAAGGAGTACGGCGGCCTGGGGCTGGGTGCGACGGGGGCCTGCATCGCCGCCGAGGCCTTCAGCCGCATGCCCGGACCGGGCCGTGTCTTCATTGGAAACATGCTCGGCGGACTGCGCCAGATCATCGAGTTTGGCTCGGAAGAGCAGAAAAAGCGCTTCCTCCCCCGCATCGCACGGGGAGAGATGGGGGCGATCGTGATTACGGAGCCCGTCGCGGGCACCGATGCGGCAGCCATTGAAATGACGGCCCGGCGCGAGGGAGATGTCTATCTCCTCAACGGGAAAAAGCGCTACATCGTCTCCGCGGGCGTGGCCCAACGCTACATGGTCTATGCACGGACAAGCGACAATCCCGAAGACAGAAAAAGGTACCGGCACTTGACGGCCTTCGTCGTCGAGAAGGGTTCCCCCGGCTTTTCGGTCGAAAAAATCAACGAGATTATAGGCTTCGAAAACATCCAGAACGGGGCGCTCGATTTCAAGGACGTTCCCGTCCCCATGGACCAGGTCCTTGGCGAGGAGGGGCAGGGCTGGTCCATCATGACGGCCGGCCTCAATTTCGAACGTACGCTGATTTGCGCGCAGACCGCGGCCTGGATGGGCGAACTTCTCCGTAATGCGGTCCCCTATGCCGAGCGGCGGGTCCAGTTCGGCCGGCCCACCATCAGCTTCGTCAACAACCAGTTCAAGATAGCCGACATGGTGAGCCGGGTGAAGATCTCCCGGCTGCTCACCTATTACACGGCCTACCTGTGGGACCTCGGCTGGGATATCACCCTCGAGTCCAATGTGGCCAAGGTCTACAACTGCGAAGGGGCGGTTGCCGCAAGCCTGGACGCCATCCAGGTCATGGGAGGGGACGGGCTGACGCCATTCTACCCGGTCTCGGCCATCTACGGCGTCTCGAAGGTGGAAAACATCGCGGGCGGGACCATGGAGGCCTGCAGGATGGTGATCCAGCGGGCCGCCATGAAGCAGATGGCCGAGGATCTGAAGATGTGCCGAAGGGTGATTCATGAAGAGCTCGGCGTGCCGGTCCCGGCCGCGACCGAACCCGAAAAGGCGCGTTCGATCGATGAGGAGGGCCTTCTCCAGATCCTGGCCGAGGATTACCGTGCGAATCCAGGGCTCCACATGAGCCGGGAGGACATCAAGGCCTATTTCGATGTGGAAGACAAGGATCTCGACCGGGTGCTCGTCGATCTCGAGGCGAAAGGCCACGTACGGCTGGTCCGCGACAAGAAAGGCATCGCGCTGGCGAAGGCCAGCTATGAAGGCCTTGGCAAGGCCTTTCCCCTGGACTATTACAAATGGTTTCCCTCCTGGATCGACGAAGGTAGGGTTTTTTAGCGATGCGTCGCACCGATGTTTTCTGCAATGGGTCCCGGGCGGCGGCCTTAGCTGTGACAAGCGGTAAACCAGTTGCGGGATGGCAGGACGCCCTGCGAAAGGTTGCTTGCCGAAGCTTTGAAGGGGGGGATGCAAAGCGCGGAGAAGCGAGGATACAGAATCCGGTTGTCGGACTGCCTGAATCATTGGATGGGAAGATTTGTTTTCTATGAACATTGTGACAGCATGACGGAAAGAATGGAGGGAAACATGAAGAAAGCCTTTTTGCTCATCGCCTGTATTACCCTGTTCCTGGGGCTAACCGCCATCGAATCGAAAAGCGAGATGATCGTACTCAAGGCCGTAACAGGTTTTCCCAAAAATCACCTCAATAACGACCCCGTTCCCATCCTGGTGGACAAGATCAACAAGAGGGCCGAGGGCAAACTGCGCATTGAATGGGTGGGTGGGCCGGAGGTCATCCAGAGCTTCGATCAGATCCACGCCTTGAAGGCGGGCACCATCGATATGATTCTCTATTATCCGTTCGGATACCTTAAGCCGATCATGCCGGAGGCCTGGGCAAAGGGGTTGACGGAGTTGGCTGAATGGGAAGAGCGCAAGACCGGGGCCTACGACCTCTGGTGCGAGATTTTCGAAAAGCGTGCGAATGCCAAGTACCTGGGCCGGCTGCAAAGCTTTCTCCCGTTCAAGCTGTTTGTCAACAAGAAGATCGAAAAGGTGGAGGACATCAAGGGCTTGAAAATCAGGGTCCAGCCCCTCTACATCCCTTTTATCAAGGCATTGGGCGCCACGCCGGTCAGCATCCCGCCGACCGAGATCTACACGGGCATGGAACGCGGTGTCGTCGATGGCTTCATGTGGCCGAACGTAGGGGTTATCAGTTGGGGCCTGCAGGAGGTGACCAAATACGCGATCGAGCCGGGGGTCTTTCAGATGGAGCCTGCCACCATGATCAACCTCGACAAGTGGAAGAAGATCCCCCCGGATGTTCAGGATCTGATTATGGATGTGATGCAGGATATGGAGTACATCGGTACGATGCGCAACACGATGATCGAACAGACGGAAGAGAAGGTCCGGAAGGCGGCCGGCATGGAGACGTTGACCCTGCCGCCGGAGGAGGCGCAGAAATTCCGTGCCATCGCCTATGACAAGACCTGGGAATATGTCATCGAGGCAGCCCCCGAATACGGCCCCAAACTGAGGGAATTGACCTCGAGAAAGGCGATTCCCAAAGACGTGTTCCCGTGGGATTAGAGGCTGCAGTATCGCTCTGCCGCCTGGGCAGACTCGCCCTCAACGCGCAAAGCATCGGGTGGTCGCCGATGATCGATTCACGCTGCTGGCGATCACCCTATCTCGCGGAGCAACGCTGACCGTTGGAAGGTGAATGCCGGGAGGTGCTTGTCTGCCGGGGACTGCGTGCCGTCCCAGATTTCAGCGGCTTAGACGCTGAAGGAACCGGTGACAGGGGTGTCAACGTACTGTTGTGTACGGTGGACACCCCACCATTCCTGCACAGGGGTCTTGTATATGCAGAAGAGAGGACTTTTTGATTCGATCATCGATTTCCTGGCGCTGCTGGGAGGGGTGCTCCTCGTGGGTGCCGTCCTGATCATGTCTGTTGAAATTTTCATGCGATATTTTTTCGCTAAACCACTGATCTGGACGGTGGAAGTATGTGAATACATCCTCTTTACCATGACCTTTCTGGCCGCGCCCTGGCTCCTGAAGAAGGGGGGGCACGTCGGCGTGGACATCCTTGTCGAACGCCTGAACCCGAAGCTGCAGGGGTGGTTGGGGGTATTTTCGTCGGCCACCGGTGTCTTCGTTTCGGGGGTCGTCGTCTGGTTCAGTGCCGCTGCAGCGTGGAATTCTTACGTTAACAGGGTTTTGATCACCAAAACCATGACCATGTATGAATTCTTTTTCCTGGCCCTTATCAGCATTGGCTATTTTCTCCTCATGGGACAGTTTGCCAGACAAGGCCTGCAGCACCTAAGGCGGCTGAAGGAGGTCAACTGATGGCGGAATGGTACGTGGTTCTGGTGCTCATCGTCGGATCTTTTCTGGTCCTTCTGGCCGCCGGTCTGCCTGTGTTTCTCGCCTTCACGATTGTGGATGTGGTAGGGATCTATTTCCTCTGGGGGGGTGGCCATGGACTGGAGCAGTTCATACGGTCGATTTTTTCATCGATCAGCAGCTTCGTTCTTTTGCCTGTGCCTCTCTTCGTGTTGATGGGTGAACTGCTGTTTCACTCCGGGGTCTTCATACGCGCACTGGACAGCCTGGACAAGTGGATGGGGCGGATCCCGGGCCGGTTGTGCCTGCTGAGTGTCGGGGGCGGGACCCTTTTCTCGACCCTGAGCGGCTCCAGCATGGGCACGTCGGCCATGCTCGGCTCTCTGCTGCTCCCCGAGATGGAGAAGAGAGGCTACCACAAAACCATCGCGATTGGGTCTTGCATGAGCGGGGCCCTGGCAATGATCATCCCTCCGAGCGCACTTGCTGTGGTGCTGGGATCGCTCATGCAGATCTCCATCGGGAAGATGCTGCTCTCGGGTGTTGTGCCGGGTCTTTTGCTGGCGAGTATGTACGTCGCCTATATCGTTTTGCGCTGCAAGCTGCAGCCGAGTCTTGCTCCTGACTATGCCCCGGAAGCCGTTTCCTGGTCCGAAAAGTTCAAATCCCTTGCAACCCATGTCCTGCCTTTCGGGGTCATCATCTTCGTGGTCACCGGCCTGATCTTCGCTGGCTTGGCCACTCCGACGGAATCGGCTGCGATGGGGGTCATGACGACCGCCGCCGTGGTGGCGGTCTATGGGAAACTCAAATGGAAGGTGATGCGCAGTTCGCTGGATTCCACGCTCAGGATCACGGTCATGATGCTCATGATCCTGACCGGCTCGACGGCCTTCAGCCAGATCCTCGCGTTTACGGGTGCGAGCCGGGGGCTCGTGGAACTGGTGGTCAGCTTTCCTTTTCCCCACCTGGCGATCATCGCCGTCATGCAGATGCTCATGATCATTCTCGGGACCTTCATGGAGCCGGTCTCGATCATGATGGTGACCTTCCCGATATTCACACCGATCGTCAAGACGCTGGGCTTCGATCCCATCTGGTTCGGGTTGTTGACGCTCATCAACATGGAGATCGGCATGAAAACACCGCCGCTCGGGCTTTGTCTCTTCGTGATGAAAGGTGTCGTACCGGAAAAGACGACCATGCTGGACATTTATCGATCTGTAATCCCCTTCGTCTTGATCGACCTGACAGTCATGGTTATGATCCTGTTTTTCCCGAGCATAGCAACCGTTTTACCGCACTTTATGAAGCATTGAGGGTGTTGCTGCGCACATTCAAATCAGCGCCCCGATCTCTCTTGCAGGCATGAGTGAAAAAATAGTGGGATCGTGAAATGTAAAGGAGAATCATGTCGAAAAAGCTTCTACTGAAAGAATTGTCACGGTATGACATCGGCACCTATGCCGACATCATTTATCGCAATGCGCTGCTTTATGCGGATGAGGAGGCATTCAAGTACGGTGAGGAGAGGGTGACCTTCTCGCAGTTCAATGCTTCGGTAAACCGGCTCATTGAGGCCTTGCGATCCATCGGCATCGAAAAGGGAGATGTGTTGGGGGTTCTCAGCTGGAATTGCCTCGAATACTTGGATGTCTACGGAGCTGCCATGAAAGGCGGGTTTGTTATTTCGCCCTTCAATCCGAGGCTGAAAAAGGATGAGCTGGATTATGTCATCAATTACTCCGAGTGCAAGGTGCTCTTTGTCGGCCCACAACTGCTCGAAACCGCGCTTTCATTGAAGCAGCGGCTCCCTGGGGTAGAGCACGTCGTCGCCTTCGGCGATGCGCCGGAGGGCGTTTTGGGATACAGGGCATGGGCTGCCGGCCGGGAAGACCGGGAACCCGATGTCTATGCCGAAGAGAACGATCCTCTGTTCCTTTTCTACACCAGCGGGACCACCGGAGTGCCGCGCGGCGCCCTTTACACGCAGGTCCGGAGCATGGACGACACCAGGCGGTTCGCCACGGCCCTGAGCCTCGAAACCGGTGACAGGCACGTGCAGATCATGCCCCTTTTCCACGTTGGCGGGACGAAGAATCTGTGGGGTTACTTTTTTGTGGCAGGCAGCAACGTCCTCATGCCGCAAATATCGTTCGATCCGGCTGCCACCATGCAGGTGCTGCAGGACGAAAAGGCAACCGACATCCATATTGTTCCTACTCATCTCGCCGCATTCCTGGCTCTTCCAGACGTAGACCACTACGACCTCAGCCACCTCAAGAGGATGTTTTACGCCGCCTCGCCGATGCCGGTGGAACTGCTGAAAAAGGGGATGGAAAAATGGGGCCCCGTCTTTATGCAGTTCTATGGGGCGACGGAGAACGGCCCGAATGTCCTGGTCCTCTCGAAGCGCCAGCATGATGTCCTGCATAAATCGGTCGCAGAGCAGAAGATCCTTGCCTCGGCGGGTTTCCCGCACATCGGAGTGCATGTGCGGATCGTCAACAGCGAAAGGGAGGATTGCGGGCCTGGGGAGGTCGGGGAGATCGTTGTCAAGAGCAAGGCCACCATGGTAGAATACTGGCGCAAGCCCGAGGATACGCAGCAGACAGTGGTGGATGGCTGGGTGTCTGCAGGGGATCTGGGATGCTACGACGAAAACGGCTACGTCTACATCGTCGACCGGAAAAAGGACATGATCGTTTCCGGCGGGGAAAATGTTTTCCCGCGTGAGGTGGAGGAAGTGCTCCACCAGCACGACGATGTCCTGGAGGCGGCGGTGATTGGGATCCCTGACCCCTACTGGGTCGAAAAGGTTCACGCGGTGGTGGTTCTGAAGGCCGGAGCACGGGCGACCGGTGCGGATCTCATCGCGTTCTGCAAGGAGCGGTTGGCTGGATACAAGGCCCCCAAGTCGGTGGAGATCGTGCCCGATCTGCCCAAGAATCCGGCTGGAAAAATTCTCAAGAAGGAGATCAGACACAAGTATTGGACGGATCGTGATCGAAAAATCTAGATTGTTGAAGAGGTAGAGCATTTATCCTGCATGTCTTTTGGACCCTGTCGCAGGATCGCACGATCCGGCGCCATACGAGGGGTGGAGGAAAGTGAATGGAGAAGTTGCTTCCAGGAAAACGAATTCTCATTGTCGACGATGAGCCGGATGTTTTGGAGGCGTTGGAAGAGCTTCTGACCATGTGCACCATAGCGAAGGCGGGTTCGTTTCAGTCGGCGAAAGATCTGTTGGAGAACGAACGCTTCGATATCGTTGTGCTGGATATCATGGGTGTCGACGGTTACGAACTGTTGAAGATCGCTAATGGTAAAAAGATTATCGCGGTGATGCTGACCGCTCACGCGCTCAGTCCCGAGGATATCAAGAAATCTTTCAAAGGGGGTGCCGCTTCCTATCTGCCGAAAGAAAAGATCTCGGAAATCGCCTCCTATCTGGAGGAAGTACTCCAGGCCAAGAAAGAGGGCAGACATTTCTGGTCCGGCTGGCTGGAAAAGTGGGGAGATTATTACGACAAGAGATTCGGCCCTGAATGGCGGCGCAACGACAAAGAATTCTGGGAAAAATTCAAATACTGGATATAATTGGGGTCGGACCAAGCTATATCTTTGAAATTACGATGTTATCACCCTAAAAACGCGCATTTTTCTGTCTTAGAGGGTTCTTTTTGGGGGCAAAAAAGCTACTTTGAGCAGATCAAAGCTCTCGGGTTTTACCTCCACCTGCCATAAAAGGTCCCGCCGCTGATGGGGAAGTCTTACAGGCTATCTTGCCTGCACGAGACGGTTGTTCATGTGAAAGTCGTCCCATGGCTTGATTTGCGCCTTCATTTCGTAACGTACGGTCTTGCCTCCCAGAACGAAGGATTTTGAATTTTTCGCTTGACCGGGGAGTTCTCATTAAAGACTACCCGGTGCTTAGAACGCGTTTTTTCTGATCCAAATGCTGCTTTTAAGGGTGTAAAATGGTCAAATTTATGTCGTTTTTCTTTTCCATTCAGATGGTTACCTTGGTCCGACCCGCTTCATCACTTCTTGAAGAGTGCCGGTGAAGGGGCCGGGGCGTTCCATTTTGATGGATGCCAGGGCTGCAGCGTACTTGAGGGATTCGGGGACGTCGTGTTCCAGTCGGCGGGAAAGGTAGGCTCCGAAGACAGTGTCTCCGCGTCCGGTGCGGCCGGACGAATTGCGGTTGGAAAACCTTTCGAAATAGTTTCTGCCCTGGTGGCGCACCAGGACACCGTCGGACCGGGTAATCATGGTTTCGCCGCATCCCCAATCCTCGAAACGGCCGGCGGCCTCTTCCGGGTCGGCCGTCCCAGTCAGGAGTTCCGCTTCAACCATATCCGCCTTGACCCATTCGGCGAGTTTCAGGATGTCCGTCTTTCGGGGTACATCCCTGAATGAAATCCTCCTTGTCACCGGATCGACCTGTCGAACGAAACTCTGCATGTCGACGGAAACGCGGCAGCCGCGCTCGCGAGCGTACTGCATCAGTTCGAAGCGGAAGTCCTGGTCCGTCAACCCGGCGAAATGCATTTGTTCCGCTTTGATGTCGGGCATTTCATCGACCGTGATGAAGCCGGCCGTCCGGGGTTCGAGCATCTCCCTTTCATCGACGTTTTGCGTGGGGTGGTCCACCCGCATCGCCGTCGTTACTGGCGCAGGGATCCGGATAATGTCGATTCCAGCCGCTCTTACGGGATCGAGAAGATGTTGATCGGTCTCGTGCATTTTCGTGATCAGGGCGATGCGTTTTCCGGCCGGCGCCGCCGCCATGGCACTGAAAAAAGCCGAACCTCCGGTGGCAAAGGTTGTTTGACCTTCGAACGGCACG
Organism: Desulfatiglans anilini DSM 4660; assembly: GCF_000422285.1. Classification (NCBI taxonomy): domain Bacteria; kingdom Pseudomonadati; phylum Thermodesulfobacteriota; class Desulfobacteria; order Desulfatiglandales; family Desulfatiglandaceae; genus Desulfatiglans; species Desulfatiglans anilini. The sequence goes on along the minus strand of NZ_AULM01000019.1, from coordinate 40,719 downwards.
ATTTCATCGTATGAGACGTGTCCGACGAATGCGATATCGTATGCATCCATTTGCAGATCCTTTCTCGGCCAATGGCTTGGGCGACCGGACAAGAGATTGGAGTGAAGCCTTATCTCAGTGACTTCTACCAGAAAATGCCTGGGCGCTAAAGAACTAATTCCGCCGGGCCGAGCAGGTGCGGACTTGCGATTTTCAGGATAAGGGGCTAGAGTCGCTTGTGGTGAGTTTGGTCCAGAACGGACGATTTTTTTCAGGAGAAGGAGGGCAAAGCCATGCAGCAGGACGACCTTGTCTCATATTGCAGCAGAGCCATAAACGCCGGAGCGAGCCATGCAAAGGTGATCCATCCGAGCAGCGTTGTGACCGCCCCCTGGGTGAGGATCAAATGCCAGTTCGGATGCCCTGGCTATGGAATGCGCTATTCATGCCCTCCTGATTCTCCGACCCACGACCAGATGCGTGAGGTACTGGATCAATACACGCGGGCGATCTTGTTTCATAGAGTGGCTGCGCATGAAGCCGGACAAAGCAGAATAAAGGCCACGCGGAGGTTCCTGGACGAACTCGTGACGCTGGAAGGCGAGATGTTCAAAGATGGTTATTACAAGGCTCTTATATTGCTCGAGGGGCCTTGCCATCTATGCGAGGCATGTGAGAAGTTGAAAGGGGCTCCCTGCCGCTTCCGCGATCGCGCAAGACCGGCTATGGAGGCGTGCGGGATCGACGTCTACCAAACTGCACGCAACAACGGGTTTCCCATCCAGCCCTTAAGGGACAAGACCGAAACGCAGAATCTTTACTGCCTGATGCTGGTCGACTAGTATCGGGTATAACTGTGTAACTGGGGTCGGACCAAGATAACATTTTGATAATAAACGAATATGTGTCGAAAAAAGGCTCAATTTGAGGCTTAGAGCGGCCATTTTAAGGCCTTTTTGAATTCCGGAGATGATTTTATGCATAACGATCGAACAACCGGCCACGGCGATGAGATTCAGGCATTCTTGAGACCTACGTCCACCCTTGATTGTGGCCACCCGGATGTCGAGCGCGCGACCAAGGATCTGATTCTCAAATGTAAAGACGACACCGAAAAGGCCGTTCAACTTTTCTATTTTGTGAGGGATGAAATCCGCTACAGCCCCTATATGATTTCGGTGTTCTTGGAGGATTTCACGGCTTCCCGCGTTCTCGAATGGAAGAAGGGTTATTGTGTACAAAAGGCTGTGCTGCTTGCAGCTATGGGAAGAGCCGCCGGCATTCCCTCGCGGTTGGTGTTTGCGAAGATCAAGAATCACCTGATGCCTCAGCATGTCTTGGACCTCACGAAAAGCAACATCCTGCCTCGCCATGGGTACACGCAATTTTTGTTGAACGGGCGTTGGATCAATCTCGCCCCGACTTTCGACAAAGCGTTGTCAGAGAAAAACGATCTGCCGTTGGTTGAATTTGACGGTGAAAATCATGCGGTGCTTCCAAGTCTAAATCGCAAAGGGGAGCCCTGGATCGAATACCTCGAAAAATTCCCGTTTTACGCCGATCTCCCTTTTGACTGGATCGTAGAAAAAACGTCGCAGCTGGTTGGAAAAGATAAACGTTCGTGGTTGAACAGACCATCGGCCTAACGACGACACCGCGGCGATACTGTCTGAGTGAGGCAGGTGAGGGCGCAGAGGCTGAGGATGCTGCCCGCCATGCTGTTTTTCTGCGGCTGCAGCGGCTGGAGACGGTTCGAAATGGCGCCAACTTTCTCGACAAAATAACGATGCACAAGATCGATTAACCATGCACGCGGAAACGTTCGATACGATCATTGTCGGTGGGGGGTTGAGCGGTGTTTATGCCGCGAGTCTCCTCGCGGGAACGAAAGGCTCTTTTTTGATCCTGGAAGCCCGAGAAAGACTTGGCGGTCGGATTCTCAGCCCCGAATATCAAGGTTTTTTCTGTGATTTGGGTCCCTCATGGTATTGGCCGGCGATCCATCCGAAAATGGCTCATCTCATCCAGGCGTTAGGCCTCGAGGGCTATCCGCAGTTTGACAGCGGCTGTGGCCGCTTCGAGCGCTTCAACGGTTCGGTTCAAACTGTCAGAGGATACGTCATGGAGCCGCCTTCCTTTCGATTGGCAGGCGGGATGATGGCTTTGGTGCGGAGGCTCTGTGAGCGGATTCCTGAACGTGCTATTCACATCAATAATCCGGTTTGTCGAATTGAGAAAACAGAAGAGGGTGCCCTGGTGAGCGTCGGCGAACTGGATCGGGAACCGTGGGCGCAGTTCAGGGCCCGCCAGTTGATCCTCGCTCTCCCGCCGCGTCTCGCAGCTGCCACCATGCTTTTCGAACCGGAACTTCCGCATGATCTTGCCCAGGCGATGCTGAGGATCGGTACGTGGATGGCCGGGCAGGCGAAATTCTGTGCACTCTATGATGCACCTTTCTGGCGCACAGCCGGTCTTTCCGGGGAAGGATTCAGCGAGCGTGGGCCTTTGGGGGAGATTCACGACGGATCGAACGATGCCGGCGGCCCCTACGGTCTGACCGGGTTTGTCGGCATCCCGGCTGTGCAGCGCAGCAGGCCGGACCTGCTGCTGGAGGAGATTCTTTGCCAACTCGCATCCCTCTATGGGAAAGAAGCTCTGAACCCGACCGCCTTTTTCTACCGGGACTGGGCCCGCGAGCGATTTACTGCCACGCCGTACGATCAGCCTCCGATGGTCGAGCATCCTCTTTATCATCCCCCGGCCGGTCGGACCTCTATTTGGAACGGCACCGTTCATTTTGCCGGCACCGAAACCGCCGACGAACACGGGGGATACCTCGAAGGGGCCCTGGCAGCCGCCGAACGTGCTGTCTATGAAGTATGCAGCATGGAAGGGTCGGACCAAGCCAAGCCACTGATATGAAATTATATTTATTCATACGAATGCCATTTTTTGACCTTAGGTGGATCATTTTCCACGCAAAAAGCCGGGTTTAAGATCTTTGGCTGACCGAGACAAGTCAAGCTGTGCCATCTCTATTTGGAATGATTCTAATCGTTTCGGCGGAGCGGATGCCTTTGTTATTGGGTAGCTCGGATGTGGAAAAAAATCGCGGAGTTCGAGATAGGGCATGTTCCTCGCGGATAATCGCTTTTTGGGGGAGGTGGTGTTCTTATTCGGGATAATCGAGTTTTCTGGCTGGCTGAGCCTGCGCACCCCCTTTCTTTAAGAAATGGAGTACGCGGACGAAGCCAGTGAAACATGCCATTCCTGCACTGTATTGCACCGCACTGATTCGGTTGGGGACGTTTATTCAGCCTACGCGAAAACCTTGATGCCCCTTTTTAGGCTTGAAATGATGGTTCTAAGGCTGGAAAAGGGCATTTTTTGATGTTATTAAAATGTAATTTCAGAATGTTATCTTGGTCCGACCCCCTAGAATTCGATGGCGAGCTGAGTGGTGAGGAGATCCCTTCGGTCACCGTTTTCGTGTTCGCCGCGAAGGTATTCGAAAGAGATCGCGGTGTTGGCGAATAGGCCGTAGGTGACGGCCGCGCCGTATTGTTCTTCGGGCTGAAACGCCCCCAGATCCCGGCTGGCTTCATACTTGACGGCCACGGTTAGGTCGGCGACCGGGACGAGCGCCAATTCGAGGTTCCACGCCCGCGGTTTGGCCGCACGGCCCTCGTCGAAGCTCAGCTCCCCCGCCTCAAAATGGTCCAACGCGCCCACGTATTCGCATTGCAGGAAGGCCCTTTCTCTATAAGCCAGGCTCAGGAAGGCTCCGAGCCCGCCGATTTCATCCTGGATTTCACCGCTCGTTTCGCCCTCCAGGCCGTCGCTGTCGGCGATGTTGCTGAGGTAGGCGGCGCCGGCAGTCAACCCAAGGTCGGGGACCAGTTCTTCGGGAAGGGAGAAGGCGATGCTTCCGACAAATGAGTCAATATAATCGTCATCCCCTATCTTGCCCACATCGCCATTGAAGACAGCCGCGGATACATCCAACAGCTCGTTGTAGAACCCGGCCCTGACGGCGCTTTCCCTTGTCTCCCCGATCTCGAGTGTCAAAGGGTCGCTGATGAAGAAGGTTCCATATGTGCCGAAGGGGACGTACATTTTCCCTGCCGTGAGATATAAAGGCACGACATCTTCACCATCGAGAGTGATGAAACCCTCGTCCATATCAACCGGTTCCGTGTCGTCTTCTTCCCAGAGAAACAGGACGTGCCCGCTGACATGTTTGGCGATGTCGACATCGACGCCCAATTCCACCGTCGACAGGATGATGTCACTCGAATCCTCATCGGCCTGGGCGGGGTCGGCATAACGAATCTTCTCATAGCCGGCTTCGGCCTCGATCAATCCGCTCAGGGTCACCCTTTTTGTCAAGGTGTCTGGAAGCGTTTTTTCTTTCAGCTGTTCCTCGATTTTTCGGATTCTTTCCGGCAGACCTTCCTCTTTGACGGAGGCCGCCCGCCCGCTGTCCTTCTGAACTTCATCCGCCGCTGCGGTTCGTTGCAGCTGTTCTTCGAGTTGTTGGACCCGCCTTTGCATGGCTTCCAACTCCTCCATCAGTTGAGCGGTGGATACATCGGCCGCTGATGACGGCCCCGCACTCATGGCGCAAAACAACAGCATAAGTGAGAAAACGATCGTATTCACAATTCTTTTCAATTCCTCTCTCCTGTTGATCCAGTTATAGGACAATTCGACGATTCAAAGGGTTGCCCGATTCAGTGTCGGTTATTGTCGTGGTCAAAGGTAACAAAGAATTGTCACTTTATGTCTCTTGCCTGCACCCAGATGACCGCGTCCTGCGAAAGTTCTTTGCCGTCCCAAGTCTTTTCCGGGCCGACGCCCAGTGCGCAAAACCCCCACCATCCAGCCTTCGGGATTCCGAAGGTAAATAGGCCGTTCGCATCGGCCTTGATCGTCATGGTGACGAAGGCGTCCTGCGGGGCGCTGACATCAGCCCGCTCTGCAAAGGAGTTGGTGTCCATTTGAGGTTCATGGTTCAGATACTCCACTTCGATCTCAGCGTGCGGCACCGGTTTTCCGCCTCCTTTGACCACCCCTCTGAATACATTGCCGGTCCAGAGCACGTAGGGCTTATCGAGCGGAACGATCTCGGCCTGCAGTCCGATGTCTGCGTCCCAGTCGGTCGGGAATCCGCTCGTGTTGACGATGAGCTTGGTGATCTGCTGGATGTAGCAGTCTTCCTTCTCCTCCAAGTAGGGCGACGGGAGCAGACAGAAGACGTGGTCGCCCATGCCCCGCAGTTCGATGGCGGCTTCATACGCCTTGCCACTGTTGGTCAGGCTCTTCCAGACGATCGGTTTCAACTGCCCGCGCAGGTCCTGCTTTTTCCCCTTGCGGACCAGGAAAAACTCCCCCGGTTCCCCCATGTCCATGGTGTGCCCGGCCTCGAAGGGGTGTGTGAAGATGAGCTTGAGATCGATGGCGCCCGCCTTATCAAGGGCCGATTCCGGGGTGTAGATCATTTGGAAATGAGCTGCAGCAGGGGCGGCGAAGACCGCAGAGACCGCAAAGGCCGCGAAAACAGTGTTTATCCATAAGGCAAACATGATCGATGTTTTCTTGGTGGTTTTTTTCATTTGATTAGCTCCTTCCTCGTACAGGTTTTTCCCTTTAAAAGACTGTCCCGTTTCCGTGTGATTTTCGATGCTTTCAGTTCATGGGCGCGCCAAACGCGCCTTTGATCCGTCGGCGCTCTGACGATGATGTCCACTTGTCGACTCTCCCGGGGCGGTTTCGACTCGTCGCCTTGCCACCGGGACCGGGGCCGGCGGGGGCACAACCCTTCCTCGGCGCATGCATCAGAGCTTTTCCCCTTCGATGGTCACCTGGTGCCCTGGCCCCGCATCGAATTCGATGCTGAAGGGGACGGCCGGCTTGTCGAATCTAAACTCGCTGAATTCGTCCATCTTGCCTTCAAACAGCAATTTGCCGTCTTTTCCGATTACCCGGATCTGCACACCGCGCGCCGACGAGCCGTCCGAAAAGCCGCCCTCGCACGTAATGGACCCATCGCCATTGTCGTAGCAGGAGCAAAGCGGAGTGTGAGCGGACGCCGCGCCCGCCAAAAAGATTCCTAGCGCGAAAATTCCCGTGATGATGATTCTTCGTTTGAACATGCAAACGGTCCTCCTTTCATTCCCTCATTCGTAGTGTGTTTTGTTTTTGAAAAGGCCCATAAGGACAGTAAAAGCCAGGGCCAGCCCATAGAATGCGAACATGGCTTCAAGGCCGGAAAGCCTCAAGGTCTTTCCTCCTGAATAGACCAGGCTCGCGACCCCCAGTCCGAGCGCCATCGGGTAGATCATCGAAAAGAGCATCCACTTCAAGGCGCCCGCCTGGATCTTCACCGCGATGCCGGCGGCAAGGCACGGCGGATAGAGCACCATGAACAGCATCAATGCCAGGGCGTGGAGCGAGGTCAGTTCGCCTTCCTCCCTTGCCATTCGCTGCTCGAGGGTCTCACCGCTCTCTTCTTGCTCGTACAGCGCCCCCAGGGTGGCCACGCTGCTTTCTTTGGCCGCAAGTGCGCTGAGGAGCGCGACATTGATACGCCAGTTGAAACCGGCCGCGCGCGTGAAGGGCTCCAGCCGCTTTCCGAGCCATCCCAGAAGGCTGTTGTCGATCCGCTCCTTGCGCATCGTCTGCAAGAGCTCTCTACGCGTTTGGTGGAGCTCCTTGAAAGCCCGGTTCACCTGCCGGGCATCCCTGTCTCCTCCCGGCTGAACAATTTGGAAATACAGGGGATCACGGCGCTTGAATTCCTCCGCGAGGGATTCCATCGCCCCCTGGCCGGAAGCCTTCATCCGGGCATTTCTGTACGCATCCCCATACAGGATGAGATCCATGATGCGCTCCTCGTCTTGTAGGTCTTGGGCGTACGGGGTGCCTCTGATCCCCTTGAAGAAGGACTCCAGGGCAGCCTCTTTCTGGTTGCGATAGTGGTCCGTCCTTTCGCTGCTTAGCCCTGGAAACTGCAGCAGCGCGAAAAGGACCACGGCGACGGCTGCCACGATGGTGCTGATCTTGCGCAGAAAGAGCCATACCCGCTCCACCGCCGGTCCCAGAACGCCTCGCAGCGTAGGCAGATGATAGGGCGGCATTTCCATGACGAACGGCGCCGTTTCCTTGTCCTTCAGGACGGTTAGGGTCAATATTTTGGCAATGGGCAGCACCAGCAGGAGGCTGATCGTGGAGATGAAAAACATGGCCCAGGCGGCGTGGGCGGCGAAGTACAGGTTGATCAGAAGTACGTAAAGCGGCACCTTGGCGAGGCAGTTGAGGAGCGGAATGACGAGGATGGTCGCCAGGCGTGAACGTTCGTCGGGAATCCCCTTGCAAGCCATGACACCCGGCACGGCGCAGCCCCCAACATAAATGCCCCCCAGGACCATCGGCAGGGTGGATTGTCCATGCAGGCCGAAGCGGTTGAACACCCGGTCCATGATAAAGGCCATGCGCGGCATGTATCCGCTGTCCTCGAGGATGGCGATGCAGCTGAAAAGGATGAAAAATATGGGAATGTAGTTCAAAAGCGCATTGATGCTGTCCACGAACCAGAGCGCGAAAGACCGCATCAAGGGAATGTCGATGAAACCCGGCGCAGGTGCGGCGCCCTCCACCAGATCGCGCAACCCTGCCAGAAGCGGCCAGGTAAGCCCGGTGAGACGATATCCCTGGACGATCGAAAGGTAGTAGAGGAGCCAGATAACCCCGATGAGGATCGCCGGCCCCAGCACCCTGTGGCACACGAACCGGTCAATGGTGTCGGACAGGGGGCGGGCGGCCATTGACGGAGGTTCGATGGATGATGCCGCGATTTCGCCGGCTGTCTGATAGCGGCGGTTGGCGATATGAATCTCGGGCATTTCATCGGAGTGTGCGGTAAAAACCGCCCAGTTCTGTGCCACGGATTCCAAGAAGACCGCCGGGGCAGGGTGGTTTTCCTCGACCAGCCGCTGGGCTTCTGCGTCCCCTTCCATCAGTTTGATAGCCAGCCATCGAACGGGGTAGTTTTCCCCGAGAGTGGTCTCGGATGTGAGCTTTTCCCGTATCTTGCGCAGAAACGGCTCCATCTTCCCATAGTCGATGCGCGCTCCTTTTGCGGGTTCGACCTCCCCGGAAAGGGCAGCTATCGCTTCGACCAGTGCGGCCTTTCCACGGCCGGATTTCATCGAGGTGGGAAAGACACGGATTCCGAGCCTGTCGGCAAGCCGTCCGGCATCGATCTTGATCCCGCGCTTTTCTGCTACGTCCATCATGTTCAGATTCAGGATGAGCGGGATATTCATCTCTATCAGTTGGAAGGTGAGATAGAGGCAGCGTATCAGGTTCGAGGCATCCGCCACATTGACCACCGCCGAAGGTCGTTCATGCAGGATAAAATCCCGCGATACCCTTTCCTCCGGAGAAAAGGACGTAAGGCTGTAGGTGCCGGGCAGGTCCACCACTTTCACTCTTGCGCCGTCGTGCTTGTACCACCCGGTCATCTTGTCGACGGTGACACCGGGGTAATTCGCGACATGCTGGCTTGCGCCCGTCAGCGCGTTGAAGAGTGTGGACTTACCGCAATTGGGCTGCCCAACGAGCGCTACGAGTCGTTTTCTGGAGGTCCTCATCGCGGTTCCACTTCGACGAAACGGGCTTCTTCGTGGCGGAGGCTGATGAAATAACCGCCCAGTTCGAGTTCCATGGGGTCTTCAAGAGGGGCGTTGCGAATTACACGCACCTGCAGCCCCGGATAAATCCCCATATCCAAAAGCCTCTGTCCCAATTTGTTTCCGGCCAGCAATCGCCTGATCCGGCATGCACCCCCGGGCTTCATTTCATTCAGTGTCATGTCGCGCCTTCCTTGGCAGGGTTCTGAAAACAAAAAAGGCGCTGCCCGATACGCGTGGTGCGTTCAGAGCGGCGCCTTCACTTCCTCCGCGCCCAAGCAATTGGACCGAAGGCCGTAAGACATCCCTTTCTAAATTAGACCTGTAAAACTAAAAAATGAAGCTCTAAAATACTTATCTATTTCTTTTTGTCAAGCATTTTTTTAAACGGTCAATCCGGGTCGATCAGCGCCTCAGTCAGCTGTTTGCGCAGACGTTCAAGGGCCTTGGATTTGAACGCCTTCCGGCTCTCATCCAGGACGTCGATCGCCTCCCGGACGGCCTTCTCGAGCCGACGCTCCCGCGCCCGTTTGGGGCACCGGTCCATGAGGGTTTGTAGATGCGGCTCGGTGAGCCTTCCCTCCATCAGGGATGTGATAAGGCAACAGTGCAGGTCGAGGCCCTGTTGCAGTTCTCTGACGCTTGTGCTGAGTGCGGCCAGTAGATCCTTGTGATTATTTCCCATGATTATATTAGATTTTATTTATAATATTAGACTGGCCTAACAATATTTCCAAAAAAATATTCTCAAAGAGACCTTCCACCGCAAATCCGCCCACAACCAAAAACGTCCTTCATTTGCGGCGCGGCATCAAATCGCGACCCCAGCCTCATTGCCGGTCACCCTCTTCGGAGTCGAGCTGGTGCTTGAATTCACAAGAAAAGGAAGTGCTGCGTGACTGACATTTTTCAGGTCGACGCCCGTGCAGGCGGTATTCCTCGAAGTAGTTCAGCCAGCTTTCTCCCGTTCGCGGACATGTGCGGATAAACTCGATGAAGTCGGTCAAGCTGTCCAGTGCGGCGGGGCTCAGTGCGTGCTCCATTTTGCAGGCGTCTTCGTCCGCTGTGGCGAAGTCGACTCGGAGGATTTCGGTCAAAAACTCCCGCAGGATTTCGTGCCGCCGCCGCATTTCTCTTCCGACACTGACCCCCTCCTCGGTCAGTTCCACATATTCATATTTCTCGTAATGAACCATGCAGCGCTCATTTAGCGTCTTCAGCATGCTCGTAACAGTGGGCATCTTGACATCCATCCGTCTGGCGATATCCTTGACCCGGATAATCCTCTTGTCCTGGCTGAGATCGAAGATCGCCTCCAGATAATCTTCCATGACGGATGTCAAAGGCCTCTCTGTGGAATTTTCTCTGGTACGGGCGTTTCCCATAATACCCTCATTGTTAGAGATTTATAACTTAAGTTTACCCCCCTAATAACCGATGTCCCCCCACTTTGTCAAGCATTAAGGGGTCGGACCAAGGTAATACATGAATATTACATAGAATTATTCGATATCAAAGCCTATTTTGGAGCTTAAAAGGCCCATTTTGAGGGAGAAAATAGGCTCCTAATCGAAGGCTATTTACTCCCCCTGTCGGAGTTATGGATGATATTTTCTATTAATATCAAGCTCTTAAATTAATTTAGGCTACCGAAATGCTTTAACGCCTTCTGCTGTTCTGCTGGGTGCTATCTTTAATTTTTAGAGGGCTGAAGGACTTGTTGTCATTTTGTTTGTTATATCTCTTATTATATCCGCGGCTTCTTTCCTGTTGGACATGGCTTTTTTTCACCCCGTGATCTGCTTGATAATTTGTGCGTCTGTGTTCTGAATTTTTACGAATGTAACGATGATTTATACATTTATTAATATTGCCATATTTTTTTTCATGATCTTGTCGCTTTTTATTTTTATGATCATCACTGTGATAATTTCTATGTTCTTTTTTATGATTATTGTGGTGATCTTTATATTTCTTATGATTATACTCTTGGCGATGAGATTTATAACTGAAATTTTGTGGATAATGATGGCTAGGGAGCGGCTTACAATAAGTGTGCTTTGAGTGTCTATATCTTGAATAATACCAACGGTTGCTGTAATAGTAATAATAATAGTTATCGTAGTAGCAATAGTAATAAGGATAATATGCATCGGAGAAATAGTATGGACCAGCTAATACAACCGTGACAGGAAGCGGAGGAACTACGTCCACATGAGTACCGTGCGCTCCAATTGTAGCGGCACATGAAATACAGCACAGAGGCAGGATTAAGATCATTAAGATAATTTTTTTCATATGTCCTCCTTTTTTTAAAGAGCTCTAAAAAGATAAATACTTTAAAATGTTATAAAAGAAAATTAAATAGATGCTCTCTTTTTGGCTTAGAACGCTTATTTTGATTTCAAAAAAGGCCAGCTAAATTTTACAGTGCGCACAAGAAACTGATTTCAGTTGCGAGATTGCTGATGTGTGGGTTAGCTTGATGTCTATCAAGTGATTTTTCTGGGATTTATTTGGGATCCTAGACACGACTCCCGCTCCAAACCCTTTTGCACAGGAAAAATCCCACTCCAGCAAAAAAGATTACTTCGCTGGGATTGGAATCCTCAGGGCATTTTAATAATTTGGATCAAAAGATTGGATTTACAAAAATATGGAGTGTCCCCCCTATGGAATCGGGTTGGACGGATCCTCCACGACCCCCAAAGTTTAAACAGTTCTTTTTGGGGCTAAAAAGCTGGGTTTAAGGTCGAAATATGGCTCTCGAACATGCTGTTCTCACGTGAAATCAACATGATATGTTGGTCCGACCCCTTAATTTACAAATTACATAAAAATTATGATTTCATATAATGCTGGCAGACCCGGAGTATCATTTGCGAACGGCAAAGCTTAGACGGTCCTTTTTGGGGCTGAAAAGTCGGTTCTAAGGTCACAATATGGTTCTCAAATAATCTATTTTGATGGAAAATCAATGTGGTAGCTTGGTCCGACCCCTTTAGTTCATTTTAGAGGGGGATTGTGTAGAAGATATGAATATGTTTGGGAAAGGTTGTGGCTGGTCTTTTTTTTCAAATCGTGGGGTGGTACCATCGCTGTTGCTGAGATGAGGACGGTAACGGAGGTCTGTGAATGGCTTTTGTGGGGACGAGTGTCTCGAGGGTGGACGCCCGAGCGAAGGCGACCGGACGGGCCAGGTATGTCGATGATATTGCACTGCCGGGGATGCTGCATGCGAGGCTCCTGCGGAGCCGCATCGCCAGCGGGTGGGTGAAGTGGATCGATACCGCCCGGGCGGAAGCGATCCCGGGCGTGCGGGCGGTCGTCACGTATCGGGATGTTCCATCGCACACTTTTCCGACGGCGGGCCATCCGTTCAGCCTGGACCCGTCACGTCGAGACATCGCCGACAGGCACCTTTTGACGCAGCGCATCCGCTTTTACGGGGATGAGATCGCGGCCGTCGTAGCGGTCGACGAAGCGACGGCGGAACGCGCCCTCGATGAGATCACTGTGGAATACGAGGAGCGGCCGCCGCTCCTGGATATGACGGCCGCCCGGGAGTCCGGAACTCCTGAGATCCACGAGGGCACCGGCAACCTCCTGCAGAGGAGCGATTATTCATTCGGCGATGTGGATGCGGCGCTAAAGGCGGCCGATGTCACCGTCAAGGGGAGATACGTGACCCAGGTGGTCCATCCCTGCGCACTGGAAAATCACGGCGCGGTGGCCGCCCTGGACCCGCAGGGGTGCGTCGTCGTCTACACATCGACCCAGATTCCCCACATCTGCCGCCGGATCATAGGCCAGGCGCTGGGCATCCCCTGGGGGAAGGTGCGGGTGATCAGGCCTTCGGTCGGCGGTGGCTTCGGCGGCAAACAGGATGCCGTTGTGGAACCACTGGCAGCCTTTCTGACGACGATCGTCGGCGGGCGGCCTGTCAAACTCGTGCTGCCGCGCGAGGACACCTTCGTCGGCACCCGCGTCCGGCATGCCATGGAACTCGCCCTCAAGAGCGGCGTGAGGGCCGACGGAACCCTGACGTTCCGTGTCCTCGATGCCCATTCGATGAACGGGGCCTACGCCTCCCATGGCCATGCCATCGTCTCCAAGAGCGGGACCCTTTTTCGGCAGATGTATGCGTCCGATGCCATTCGCTTCGAAAGCGCCACGGTTTACACGAACACGCCCACCGCCGGGGCCATGCGCGGCTATGGCGCGCCGCAGGTCATTTTCGCGACCGAATCCCACATGGACGACATCGCCCTCGCGCTGGGCATGGACCCGGTGCGGCTTCGCGAAATCAACCTGCACCCGGAAGGCGCCGTCGATCCGTCCGACAAAGTCATGGAGCACACGGCCGCCCTGGCCGAATGCCTCCGCAAAGGAAGGGAGTTGATCGGATGGGAGGCGAAGCGAAGCGCCGGCCGCACAACCGGCCTCAAGCGGCGTGGCGTCGGGATGGCCTGCTTCTGCTACCCGACGGGCATCTATCCCGCCGGATTGGAGGTGGGCGCCGCGCGTATCGTCCTGAACCAGGACGGCTCGGTCCAACTCCAGGTCGGCGCTGCTGAGATCGGGCAGGGGAGCGATACGGCCCTTTCCCAGATTGCCGCCGACGCCCTCGGCATCCCCATCGACATGGTGCACATCCCATGGGAACAGGACACGGACAGGTCGCCCTACGACCCGGGGGCCTATGCATCGCGCCAGACCTCCGTTTCGGGGACGGCGGTGAAACAGGCGGCGGAGGCCGTGAAGGCCGCGGTGCTGGACCGTGCGCAGACCATGACCGGGTCCGCCGCCTCCACGTTGGACATCGCCGACGGATGGGTGGTCGAGCGCCGCGCGGGCGCCCGGCTCGTGCCCGTCGTGGACGTTGCCCTCGACAGCTACTACAATCCGGACACGGCCTCCCGCATCGCCGCCGATGTGAGCTGCAACGTGAAGACCAACGCGCTCGCGTTCGGCTGCACCTTTGTCGAGGTCGAAGTGGATACGGAGACCGGCAGGGTGGCTATACTCGAGCTTTACAACGTCCATGACTCCGGACGGATCGTCAACCCGGTGGCGGCCGAAGGGCAGGTCCAGGGAGGCGTTCAGATGGGCCTGGGCTACGCCTTGTGGGAGCAGTTGTTGTTCGACCGGAAAACCGGGCGCACCTTGAACCCGAATTTGGCGGATTACAAGATCATGACCGCCATCGATTACCCGGCTGTAAGCGCATTTTTCCTTCAAACGGACGAGTCCACGGCGCCTTGTGGAAACAAGGCCCTCGGGGAGCCTCCGATCGTCTCCGTCGCACCTGCCGTCCGAAACGCGATTCTTCATGCGACCGGGATCAAGATCGACACGCTGCCTATCACCCCCGAGCGCCTTTTCTTCGCTCTACGGGATCGAGGTTCCACCTTGCCCCTGACTCCATGAACACCATCGGCAATCACCGTCTTATCGCGGAGCGGGGGTGACCACGGGCGCGATTGGATGAATGACAAAGAGGAATCACATGCTCGAGCTTGTATTGATCGTCCTGTTCGTGCTGATTGTTTCAGGGGGCTGCTCCGTTTTCGAAGCGGTCCTCCTTTCAGTCCCCCGCCGCTTCATCGAGGCCAAAGTCCAGTCCGGCAACCGCCACTGGCGGGTGTTCCGGGCTCTTCGCGCTGAACCGGATGCGCCCATTGCGGCCATCCTTTCGGTCAACACGATTGCGCACACCGCGGGCGCGGCCTTCGCGGGCTCGGCCGCTGCAGCCGTCTTCGGGCAGGCATATCTCGGGTGGTTTTCCGCGGTCTTCACCATCCTCGTCCTGACCCTTTCGGAGATCCTTCCCAAAACGATCGGCGTCGTGTACGGAAGGTCGATCGGCGGCTTTTGCGGGTATATCATCCGGTCGATGGTGGTCGTCATGGCGCCGTTCATCTGGGTGAGCTCCCTACTGACCCATTGGGTTTCGAAGGGGAAGACCGCCGACGTCGTGACCGCCGACGAGATCCGCACCCTGGCTCGGCTGAGCCGTCAGTGCGGAGGCATCAAAGGATACCAGGAGGCGACGATCGAGCGCATCCTGACCCTGCACGAAAAGCAGGTGAGGCATGTCATGACGCCCCGCACCGTCGTGTTTTCGCTGTGCGCGCACCTGACGGTGGAAGAGGTCTGCAGTCAAGAGAAACGCTGGGAGCACAGCCGCTTTCCGGTCTATGACCAGGGTTCCGAAGATATCGTGGGGATTGTCCTCACCAAGGAACTTTTCATGGCCTTCGCCGCCGACCGGAAGGAGTCGCGTCTGGAGGATCTGATGCACCCGGTGCATTTTGTTGTCGAAACAGCACCTTTGAATAAACTGTTGACCGAGTTTCTCCAGCTGCGGCAGCATCTGTTCGTCGTACTGGACGAATACGGAGGGATTTCCGGGGTCGTGAGCCTCGAAGATATCCTCGAAGAGATCCTCGGAAGCGAGATTGTCGATGAATCGGATCAGGTGCCCGACAAGCGCACGCTCGCCAAAAAGCGCAGCACGACGTGAGCAGGGCGCCGCAATCCTATTTCTGAGGGCCTGGGGGGACGGCCTCCACTGCCCTGCACAACTTTCAGAGCAAGCTTCCCGGCCGGTTCGACAGCTTGCAGCCTTGCCGCGGCTGTCTCCGCGCGGAAGCGGGATCTGAAACCAGAAAAAATGCAACAGAAAGGAGAAATGACCATGGCAAAGATGACGAAGGAAATGCAGGAGATGTTCAACCGCGCGGGGCTCAAACAGTTGGCGACCGCCGACAAGAAGGGGGTTCCCAACGTGGTTCCCATCAATTTCATGAAGCTTCTGGATGACGAGACGATCCTCGCCTCGGCTGTCTTCATGACGAAGACGTTCAGCAACATCAAGGAAAATCCGGTCTGTGCCATCTCCGTCTGGGAAGGCTTCGCCGGCTACCAGTTCAAAGGTTCGGCCACCATCCATACCGAGGGACCGATCTTCAACGACACCGCCGCCTGGACGGAGGAAGAGGGCAAAAAGCTGGGCCTTCCGCTCAAATCCAAGGGCGCGGTGGTGATCAAGATCACAGATATCTTTTCGGTTTCTCCCGGACCGGACGCCGGTAAAAAGATCGCTTAGAACTACTCGGCGAGGCCTGCGTCGTGCCTGGCGCCTGTTGACTGCAGGCCGCGCCCTGCAAGGGGGATTTCCGATAAAACGCTCGTTGACCGCAGGCTGGGTCCCGCAGCTTCAACTTCAGATAAGCGACAGGCGCACGCCGCCGCGGTGCCGCGTCCCGCGCTGCGGCGACGCCCTGCCTGCTGAAGGCCTCCCAAACGACCTCGTGCCGGCGGTTTTCTCACGCTGCGCACGCCGCCCCGTTACGCAAAATCGCTGCGCTCCGCCGGTGAAATCCCCCGGCGCCAAAAAACCCCGGACAATCTGATCCGTTGGGGCCGGCCGAACGCCATCCGGCCTGCCATGCCGCTCGCGCCTTGTCTTGACAGGGCAAAGACTCTCTCTTGGCTCGAACATGTAAAAGATCTTGCTGCGCCTTGGTTCGACGGTGCAGTAGAACCCGCGATGCAAGGGTAAACCAGCCGCAGCATCTGGCCCCGCCAAGCAATTATGAGCACATGCCCAAAAAAATCCTTGACAAAAGAACTCCAGGGTATATGTTATGGGCGTAAGCTCATAAATCGTTCGCACGGGGAATGGTCTGCAAGGCATTTCCCCGCATTCGGACGCAGCATGAAAGGAGGTGGATGGCATGCCGGCTTTCGATGGAACGGGTCCCGCAGGAATGGGGCCCATGACGGGATGGGGTCGCGGAAACTGCAACCCTTCTGCTTTGGCGAACAGGCCTTACGGTGGCTTGCCGGCGACGTACGGCGCCCGTGGCTATGGCTACGGAGCCGCCCCAGCCTTTGTCCCCGCTGCCCGGGGCGGCTGGTTCGGCCGCGCCTTCGGCTTTGCCCGCGGCCGCGGACGCGGCTTCGGCGGACGCCGTGGCTTTCGCTGCCTGGGATGGTGAGCGCAGGCTGCGCGCTGCAGGAACTTCGGTGAAGACTCATCCCGAACCTGAGATGTTCGACGATTCAGAAAGGAGGCATAAATTATGCCAGGATTCGACGGAACAGGGCCCTGGGGCGAAGGCCCCATGACGGGCGGTGGACACGGCTACTGCAACCCGGCCGGGGCCGGCTACGGTTATGGTCCGGGCTATGGTGCCGGTTACGGCTACGGGCGTGGGCGGGGCTATCGCGCGGGCGGCGGCGCCGGCTGGGGCCGGGGCTACGGCCGCGGCTTCGGCCGGGCCGGGGTCTACGGCGGGGCCTATGGCCCGGCGCCTTACGGACGCTATGCTCCTCCGTACGGCGCCTCTTACCCGATGAGCAGCCAGGATGAGGTCGCCATGCTCAAGGAGCAGGCGCGCATGGTCAAGGCCGAACTGGACGCGATCACGAAACGCATGGAGGAATTGCATCAGGAAGAAACCCAATCTTGATCTGCAAGCCTGCCTCCCGGGCATCCCCGCTGCCGGCGGAATGTCTCACCGACCGGGGATTCGCGGCAGGATGGTCGACCGCATGAAAAGCGCCCCGCTCCTTCACTGGGAGCGGGGCGCTTTTGCCGTTTCAGAAGAATCGTGGCTGGATCGTGATCGAATGAGCGGAATTCGTTGGCGATTCGTGCTTACGTCGGTGCTGGTCAGGGAATAAGAGGTCCGAAACGACTCGAGGCCGGGAAGACCCTGGCGAAGAACCTGTCCCGAGACTTGCTCTTGACAGGCATCACAAGGATATATTAGTTAAAACCCTTTCAGTTTAGCTGTCATCCATCCGGACACGATTTTGCAGTAGAACCCGGTTTCCAATCCGAAAATGAGCATTTTCCGCCACCCTTCGGGTGCTCGGACCCCCCCCCTTCGCGGCGGATCCCGGTTTGGCCAGGATCAAGGAAATCAGGCGATTGCGCATAGGCGACCTGTTGGTCGCCGCACAGGCAAGCGCGCAGATTGACGCAGAGATTGGGCAGAAAGCTCATTTCTGGACGGAAACCGGCTGAGGATTCAGCATGACCCTGCCACCGGCCGCACCGTTCCGTTACTCGAGAGTCACCGACCTTGTCGTTTTCCTGGTGCTTGCCGGGCTGTCCCTCCTGTGGTTCAGGCATAACTTCAACTACGGTCTGGACGATTCCTATATCACCTTCCGGTATGCACAGAATCTCGCCGCCGGGGAGGGTCTCTGCTTCAACCCCGGGGAGAGGCATTTCGGTTCGACCGCCATGGGTCTCGCCCTGATCCTGGGGGTGGCCTCTTTTCTCATCGACTTTCCGACCCGCGGATCGATTCGATTTGAAGGACATCTCGCGACCTGCGGGACGACCATCCCGTTTCTGGCGCACGCGCTTTCAGCGCTCTCCCTCGGAATGATCGTCTGGATTCTATTCAAGATAGGGGAGAGGACAGCAGGCAAGGCCGCCGCCGCCATTCTTGCCCTGGCCTCAGCCCTGATGCTTTATCCGGCACATTACCTCAATTCCGTCTCTGGCCATGAAACTCTTTTTTATCTTTCGCTGATCTTCACTGCATTTTACCTGATCTATTTTCTCGAGAAGACTGCGGCCCCGGCGTTCATCCTCGTGCTCGCCACCACCGTCAGGCCCGATTGCTTCCTGGCGTTCCTCATCGCAGCGTGTTTCCTCTTCATTCGGTCTTGCCTTGGATCCGCAGCGGCCAGGCGGGTTTTGATCTTTCTCGCTGCCTATCTGGCGCCGATATCGGGCTGGATGCTCTTTTGCAGGTCGTATTTTGGCACATGGCTCCCCGTGACGCTGGAGGCTAAACAGGTCCAGGTGCTGCTCGGACATTGGGATACCTACTCCCTTTCCCTCCTTGTTGAACAGTCGCTCGGGGTGTTTGGGCCGATCGCAGCCTCGCTCTTGTTTTTACTGCCGCTCTTGAGCATACTCGTCGTTTTTGCGAAAAAGGCGTCGTTCCGCCGCTTTTTCGAGACGTCCGGGATGCTTTTTCTGCTTTCTTTCGGGGCTTTCGCCTCAGGACAGGCCGTCTTTTACCACCTTATCCGCATCACCGCCTGGTGGTGGTACTACACCCCTGTGCTGCTCCTGCTGTTTTTGTCCGCCCCTGTCTCCGTTTTCATCCTCCTGCAGCCGGTGAGAAAAGGTCAATCCGCCCGTTTCTTCAAGCCTCTCCTGATTACAGCATCGCTCGCAGCCGTTGCTCCAGCGGTTGCCTCACTGTCGAGTTTCCATCTGTGGGCGGCCGGCAGTGCCGCGAATGCGCATATTCATGCTTATGATCCTGTCGTCGAGTACGTGAGAGCAAACGCTCCCCACGGCACATCTTTGGCGATGGCCGAGCCCGGTGTAGTTGGGTTCAATCTGGGGCCCGCTTACCACGTCATCGATCTCCTCGGCCTTACGAGCCCGCAGGTTGCTCAAAGGATCCTTTCCGGCGACATGGATTTTCCTTACACGCGATGGAATCCTGAATATCTGGTGGCTTCCTGGGATGGCATTTTTTCGCCGACCAGCAGGGAGTGGATCTCTGAACGCTACGAGATCATAGCGGAATTCCCATATCCCTATTGGATAGAGCACCTGTCACGCGGTGCTTATCTCTACCGCAGGAAGGGATGAGGCGGAATAAGGCGGCCGTCCTTTCCGAAAAAAAGCTACACCGGGTGTAGCGAATATAATCACTCCTCTGTTTCCCTTAAATTTCCGGCCTCTGCCCTGATTTTCCCTCCAAAGATGTGAAGCAGTGTAGCTAAAAGCTACTCTCAGCGGTTGTCCGCCATTGTCTCAGGAGGGCGATCATCATATAAAATATGAAACATATCAAACTGTTGCCAATTTTACATTTTCTGGCCCCATCCTTGCAATATCAAGAGCGCACGTGGAGCACCTTGTGAAATCGGTGCTCGAAGACGGGAGTGGAGCGTCCATGCGTTGGTCTGTCAGCGGTCAGAAACGCTCCTGCCCGGAAGAAAACCTTCCCGAAGGAGGCTGATCGATGAACGAGAATATGACAAACCACAGAGAAGGCGGAGATCTTCCAGGGTTCAAGGTGCTGGCGGACCAATGCGTCTGGATGAAGGCCGGGGTGGTCAACTTCCGCACCTGCGACCGCGGCTACGATTGCTTCAACTGTCCTTTCGACAGGGCCATGCGGGCCGCCATGGACGCCCAGAAACCGCGCAGCGCCGGCGCACGGCCGCTTGGCTGGCCGGCCGCCATGCGCAGCCGGTATCTCGGACGGCAAAAACCCTGCGTGTATTTCCTCGATCAACGGAGCGGCGCACCCGAGGCCTGTCTGCGCGACTATGACTGTGACAGCTGCCCGGTCGAACTCGCGCTCGGCTACGAACCGCTCCGGCAGTCCATCGCCGCTCGCCGCGATGAACAGCAGTCCGGTGCGGCCCAGGCGGAAGAGCGGCCGCTCGGCTTTCCCTTTCCCAACCACGAATGCGTCTGGATGAAGGCCGGCATCATCGGCATGCACCTCTGCGACAACGACTACGACTGCTACCACTGCGAGTTCGACCGGAGCATGCGCGCGGCCATGCTCGAAGGTCCGCCGAAGGCCGGGGACGCCGTCCTGACCGCCATCGGCGCCGCCGTCGAGCCGGTCATCCGGCCCTGCATCTATGCCCTGATCGGCCGCACGGACGCCCCGCCGCTGTGCGCCTCCAACTACGCCTGCCACGAGTGCCCGACGCACCGCGCCATCGCCGGTGAAAAAACCTGCAAGCCGCGCCCCATCGAGCGCCCGGCCAGCCGGAATGTCACCGGCTACCCGGTCGCCGACGGCTACTACTACCACTTCGGCCATACCTGGGTGCATGTCATCCACGGCGGCTGCGTGCGGGTCGGCGTGGACGGCTTCGTCGGCAAGCTCCTCGGGCCGATCGACGGCGTGGAGATCCCGGCACCGGGCTCCGATCTCGAACGGACCCGCGCCGGCTGGGTGCTGTCCCACGGCGGCCACCGCGCCCCGGTCCTCTGCCCGTTGACGGGCAGGATCCTGGCGGTGAATCCGAAGGTGGTCGAAGCGCCTGCGACCGTCTCCGACGACCCCTACGGCGATGGCTGGCTCTTCCAGATGGAGCCCTACGATCTGAAGCATGAGGCCCAGAGCCTCTACTCGGGTGCGGAGGCCGCGCTCTGGATAGAGCACGACGCCCGTGAACTGGTGTCGATGCTGGGTCCGGGCTACGAAAAACTCTCGGCCACCGGCGGCGAGGTCGTTTCCGACATCTACGGCCATTTCCCCGAGCTTGGCTGGGATCCCCTGGTGCGCACCTTTCTGCGGACCGCCGGTCCGGACGCGCACGCCGGGTGAGGCACCTGCCGCTGGTGTTTCACCGTGCCCGGCGTGCGCGCTCCGCGACTTGGCGGGGCAAGGCGGCGCGCGGGGTGGTGGACGCGGGCGCCTCTTTCAAGCAGGCGGCGTCAGCCGTAGGCAGCCTTAGCCGAGTGCGGGAACAACCTCGGTTCACTGCGCGACCGGCGTCTGAGCGGCGGGAGAACGGCTCCGTCGAGGGCCGGCCTCCCGGGGAGGTGGGTGCAGGAGGCGTTGGGTAAAAAAACCACGAAAACCATGAGTCTCCGAATGAGTCTCTAAAAGAATGAGAGCCTCGGCAGGCCAACCGGCCGGGGGCTTTCGCAGAAAGCCTTGAATTGAAAAAAGCAAGGAGTCTTCAATGAGTGAAAATCCCGTTTCTATAGGATCCGTGATGGTGGTGGGCGGGGGGATCGCCGGTATCCAGGCCTCCCTCGACCTGGCAGACTCCGGATACTTCGTTCACCTGGTCGAGAAGGGGCCTGCGATCGGGGGGCTCATGAGCGCCCTCGACAAGACCTTCCCGACCAACGACTGCGCGATGTGAATTCTCTCACCCAAACTGGTCGAGGTCGGCCGGCATCTGAACATCGCGTTGCATACCCTGACGGAAGTCGAGGCGCTCGAAGGGGAACCGGGACATTTTACGGCGGTTCTCCAGGAAGCCCCCCGCTACGTCGACACCGAGAAGTGCATCGCCTGCGGCGTCTGCGCCGAGAAGTGCCCCCGCAAGGTGGATGACCCTTACAACGAGGGCCTCGCCAAACGCAAGGCGATCTATGTCCAATACCCCCAGGCGGTCCCCCTCAAGTATGCGATCGACAGGGACCACTGCATCTATTTCGAGAAGGGGACCTGCCGCGCCTGCGAGAAGTTCTGCCCCGCCGGGGCGATCGACTTCGAGCAGACGCCCAAGACCCACCGGGTCGATGTCGGCGCGGTGCTCCTCGCGGCCGGCTCCCAGGCCCTGGACCCCGTCCTCTACAAGGATTACGGCTACGGCCGCTTCCCGAACGTCATCACCAGCATGGCCTTCGAACGGATCCTGAGCGCCACCGGGCCCTTCCGCGGGCACCTCACCCGTCCCTCCGACGGGAAGACCCCGGAGAAGATCGCCTGGCTGCAGTGCGTCGGCTCCCGCGAGACGACCAAAGGGGCGCATCCCTACTGTTCGGGCGTTTGCTGCATGTACGCCGTCAAGGAGGCCGTCATCGCCCAGGAGCATGCGGGCGGCGCCCTCGACACCGCGATCTTCTTCATGGACATGCGCACCCACGGCAAGGACTTCGACCGCTATTACGAACGGGCGCGCAGCGAGGCCGGCGTCCGCTTCATCCGCTCCCGGATCCACACGGTCGAAACGGCCGGACCCGGCTCCGACGACCTCGTCCTGACCTATGTCGATGAGAACGGCGCCCGCCTGAGCGAGCGCTTCGACCTCGTCGTCCTCTCGGTCGGCCTCGAGATCGGCGCCGAGTCCCGCGCCATGGCCGAGCGGCTCGGCGTGGCCCTCGACGCGGACGGCTTCGTCCAGACCGGTTGCCTTGGCCCTGTGGAGACGAGCCGGCCCGGGGTCTTCGCGTGCGGCGCACTCGGCGGCCCGGCCGACATCCCGCAGTCCGTCGTCAGCGCCTCGGCCGCCGCCTCCGCAGCCGCCGCCCTCCTGGCCGCCTCGCGGAACACCCTCATCCACGAAAAGACCTATCCGCCCGAGACCCCCGTCGCCGGCGAAGCCCCGCGGATCGGCGTCTTCGTCTGCCACTGCGGGATCAACATCGGCAGCGTCGTCGATGTCCCAGCGGTCCGCGACTACGCCGCCGGCCTGCCGAACGTCGTCTACGCGGGCGAAAACCTCTTCACCTGCAGCGAGGACACCCAGAAGATCATCCGCGAAACCATCGCCGAACACCGGCTCAACCGGGTCGTGGTGGCCGCCTGCACCCCGCGGACGCACGAGCCGCTCTTCCGGGAGACCATCCGGGAGGCCGGCCTGAACCCGTACCTCTTCGAGTTCGCCAACATCCGCGACCAGGACGCCTGGGTGCACCAGAAGGAGCCCGAGGCGGCGACCGACAAGGCGAGGGACCTCGTCCGGATGGCGGTCTCGAAGGTCGCGCTCCTCGAGCCGATCGAACGGATCCGGCTCGCCATGCAGCAGTCGGCGCTCGTCGTCGGCGGCGGGGTGGCGGGCATGAATGCCGCCCTCGATCTGGCCGACCAGGGCTTCATGGTCCATCTCGTCGAGCGGGCCCCCCGCCTCGGCGGCTACGGCCTCCGGCTCGGCCGGACATGGAAGGGCGAGGACATCCCCGCCTACACCGCCCGGCTGATCGAGCGCGTCGAATCCCACCCGCGGATCGAGGTCCTCCTCGACACGGAGATCCAGTCCGCCTCGGGCTTTGTCGGAAACTTCGTCACGACGGTCGCGGCCGCCGGCGGCCTCCCGCAGGAAATCCAGCACGGCGCGGCCGTCTTCGCCACCGGCGGGGACTACCTCCGGCCCGATGAATACGCCTACGGGCAGAGCGACCGGGTCACCTGCTGGCACGACTTGATGGCGCGCTTCGACGCGGAGCCCGCCGCCCTGGCCGAGGCCGAAGCGGTGGCCTTCATCCAGTGCGTCGGGTCGCGCGAGGGCGGCCGGCCCTACTGCTCCAAGGTCTGCTGCACGGCCTCCGTCCAGCAGGCGATCGAACTGAAGGAGCGGCGCCCCGAGCTCGACGTCTACATCCTCTACCGCGACATGCGGACCTACGGCCAGCGTGAGGAACTCTACCGGAAGGCCCGCGAGGCGGGCGTCGTCTTCATCCGCTACGACCTCGACGCAAAACCCGAGGTCGCCGTGGACGGCGACCGGCTCCGGATCCGCGTCCGCGACCACGTCCTCGGCGCGCCCCTGTCGCTCACGGTCGACTACCTCAATCTTTTCACGGCCATCATCCCGTCCGGGCAGGACCGGCTCTCCCAGCTCTACAAGGTCCCCCTGAACGACGACGGGTTCTTCCTCGAGGCCCATGCGAAGCTCCGCCCGGTCGAGTTTTCCTCCGACGGCCTCTTCGCCTGCGGCGTCGCCCACTATCCGAAGCCCATCGAAGAGAGCATCGCACAGGCCCGCGCCGCCGCCTCTCGGGCGGCCACCCTCCTGGTCAAACGGGAGGTCGAGGTCGAGCCGCTCGTTTCCGCCGTCGACCGCGACAAGTGCGTCGGCTGCGGCTACTGCGCCTCGGCCTGCCCCTTCGGCGCCATCGAACTCGAAAAGGTCACCGGCAAGGGCTACCGGGCGCGGAACCTGTCGGCCCTCTGCAAGGGCTGCGGCGTCTGCGCGGCCGGCTGCCCCCAGAAGGCCATCGACATGGTCCATTTCCGCGACCGGCAGATCATCGCCGCGGTCGAGGCCGGGGGCGACAGCGCCCTCGAGGCCAAGCGCCGCCTGAAGGCCGCCACCCGCCCCGTCTACGCCGTCTCCGGCTACCGGGTCGCCGACGACTACTATTACCACGTGGGCCACACCTGGATGCGCATCGAAAAGGGCGGACGTCTGCGGGTCGGGATCGACGACTTCGCCGGCAAGGTCCTCGGTCCGGCCCAACGGATCGAACTGCCGCCCGAAGGATCCACGCTCCGCCTGGACCGCCGCGCTTGGCGTATCCGGCGCAACGGGAACCGCGCGGACTTCCTGGGGCCGGCGACCGGCAAGGTCTTCATGGTGAACCGCGAGGCCCTCGAACACCCTGAACTCGTCGCGGAGGACCCGTACGACAAGGGCTGGCTCCTGGTCCTCGACCCGTTGACCCCTTACATCGACCCGACGCGGGTCCGCAAAGGGCAGGAGAGCCGCCGATGGCTGGACGGCGAGGTGAAGAAACTGCTCGAACTCTTGGGCCCGGAATACGAACGACTGGCCGCGACCGGCGGCGAGCCGGTGAAGGACCTCTTCGGCCACTTCCCCGAGCTCGGCTGGGACCGGCTCGTCAAGACCTTCCTCAGGACGGATGCCTGACCTTTCAGGAGGAGAAGCCATGCCACAGACCTTCGAACCGAAAATCCTCGCGTTTCTCTGCAACTGGTGCGCCTATGCCGGGGCGGACCTCGCCGGGGTCTCGCGGATCCAGTACCCGTCCTCCCTCCGGACCGTCCGCGTGATGTGCTCCGGCCGGGTGGACCCCATCCACGTCATCAAGGGGCTCAGGAGCGGCTTCGACGGCGTCTTCGTCTCCGGCTGACACATCGGGGAATGCCATTACCAGTCTGGTAATGTCTACGCGGCATGCGAGATGAAGACGGTCGAGACCCTCCTCGAGACGGCGGGGCTCGGAAAGGACCGGGTCCGCCTCCGCTGGGTGAGTGCGGCGGAGGGGCAGGTCTTCGCCCAGTACGTCCGGGAGTATACCGAGACGCTCGGCGCCATCGGCCCCCTCGACACGGAGGCGGCAGCCGGCACGCTCGACGCGGCGCTCCGCGCGCTTTCGACCCCGCGCCTGCGCTGGCTCACGGGGATGGAGATCCAGATCACGGAGCGGGGCAATGTCTACGGCGAGCACTACGACGAGGCCGCCTACGAACGGATGCTCCGGCAGACCATCGAGGAGGAGTTCCAGAAGGCGCTCATCCTGGTGGCGCTCGCCGAAGGCCCCATGAGCCTCCGCGACATCGCCTTCGAAACCGGGCTGCCGATCCACGCGGCTTCCGTCAGGCTGAATGATCTCGAAAGGACCCACGCCGCTCACCTTGCGGGGTACGACGGAACGACCCCCCGGTTCGCGGCGACTGCCTGAAGCGCGGGAATCGACAGAGGACCCACGCCGCCTACCCAGTGGGGTGCGACGAAACGAGTCCCAAGTTTCGCGGCGACTGCCTGAAGCGCAGGATGAAGCAAAGAACCCACGCCGCCCATCTGGCGGGGTGCGACGAAAACACCCCTCAGGTTCGCGGCGACAGCATAAACCGCAGCACAAGACAAGTGAGGAATGCCATGCTTCCAGGGAATCAAGGCGGAGTTGAAGGTTCGGTGATGGTCGTCGGCGCCGGTATTGCCGGCATGCAGGCGGCCCTGGATCTCGCGAACGCCGGGTACTATGTCCACCTGGTCGATCGCGCGCCGAGCATCGGCGGGATGATGGCCCAGCTGGACAAGACCTTCCCGACCAACGACTGTGCGATGTGAATCATCTCACCCAAACTGGTCGAGGTCGGCCGGCATCTGAATATCCATCTGGTGACGAACACGGAAGTCGAGAGCCTGGAAGGGGAACCGGGTCGTTTCCGGGCCACTCTGAAGATCAACCCCCGTTTCATCGACCCCGCGAAGTGCACGGGCTGCGGGCAGTGCGCCGCCGTCTGCCCTGTGACGGCCGTAAACGAGTTCGACTGCGGCCTCGGCCGCCGGACGGCCACCTACATCCAGTACGCGCAGGCGGTCCCCCTGGCCTACATCATCGACCGCGAGCTCTGCATCGGCTGCGGGATGTGCCAGAAGGTCTGCCTCGCCGACGCCGTCCAGTACGACGACCAGCCGCGCCACAGCGAGGTCACGATCGGCGCCGTCGTCCTCGCGACGGGCAGCGAGGTCATGGACCCCTCGGACCTGAAGCCTTACAGCTACGGGGAGTCCCCCAACATCATCACGAGCATCGAGTTCGAGCGCATCCTGAGCGCCTCGGGGCCTTTCAGCGGGCACCTGATGCGCCCCTACGACCGCGAGGAGCCGCGCAAGATCGCCTGGCTCCAGTGCGTGGGGTCCCGCAGCCACAACGGCGGGAAGCCTTACTGCTCCTCGGTCTGCTGCATGTATGCCATCAAGGAGGCGGTCATCGCCAAGCAGCACGCCCACGGCACGCTCGACACGGCGATCTTCTACATGGACATGCGCACGCATGGGAAGGAGTTCGAGGAGTACTTCGACCGCGCGCGCGATGAGCACGGCGTCCGCTTCATCCGCTCCCGCGTCCACAGCGTCGAGCCGGCGGGCAACGGCGACCTCGTGATCCGCTATGCGGACGAGGCCGGAAACCTCGAAAGCGAGGTCTTCGACCTGGTGGTCCTCTCGACCGGGTTCCAGGTCCCCGAGGCGGCGGTGCAGCTCGCCGAGCGCCTCGGCGTCGAGCTCGGCCCCAACCGCTTCGCCGCCACGACGAGCTTCGCCCCCGTGGCGACCTCCGTCCCCGGCGTCTACGTCTGCGGTGCGCTCCAGGGCCCCAAGGACATCCCGCAGTCGGTCACCGAGGCCTCGGCCGCCGCTGCGGCCGCCGGCAGCTCCCTGTGCGGCGCCCGCTGGAGCTGCACGCAGGAGAAGGTCCTCCCGGCCGAGCGCCCGGTCGTCGGCGAGCCTCCGCGCATCGGCGTTTTCGTCTGCCAGTGCGGGATCAACATCGGCGGCGTGGTGGACGTCCCCTCCGTCCGGGAGTACGCCAAAACGCTCCCCTACGTGGTCTACGCGGAGGACAACCTCTACACCTGTTCGCAGGACACCCAGGTCAAGATGGCCGAGGTGATCCGGGAGCAGGGGATCAACCGCGTGGTGGTGGCCGCCTGCACGCCCAAGACCCACGAGCCGCTCTTCCAGGAGACGCTCCAGAACGCGGGCCTCAACAAGTACCTCTTCGAGATGGCCAACATCCGGAACCAGGACAGCTGGGTCCACAGCAACGACCCGCGCGCCGCGACCGAAAAGGCCAAGGACCTCGTCCGCATGGCGGTGGCGAAGGCCGGCCTCCTCGAATCCCTCCGCGAGGAGCAGCTCGGCGTCGAACCGTCGGCCCTCGTTGTCGGGGGCGGGGTGGCGGGCATGGTCGCCGCGAAGAACATGGCGGACCAGGGCTACGAGGTCCACCTCGTCGAACGCTCACCGCGCCTCGGCGGCCAGGCACTCGGCCTCTCGCGCACCTGGAAGGGGGAGGACATCCAGTCCTACCTGAAGGGCCTGGTCGTGGAAGTGGAAGGGCACCCGCACATCCATCTCCACCTCGGGGCGGAGCTGACCGGGGTGGACGGCTTCGTCGGGAACTTCGTCTCCCGGATCGACGGCAACGGCGCCGGCCCGGTGGAGATCCGCCATGGGGTCGCGGTCATCGCCACCGGCGGGGTCGAGCACCGCCCGCAGGAATACGCCTACGGCACGGACCCGCGGATCCTGACCCACCTCGAGCTCGACCGGCGCTTCCTCGACCGCGACCCGTCCCTCGCGCAGATCGGCTCGGCGGTCTTCATCCAGTGCGTCGGCTCGCGCGAGCCCGAGCGGCCCTACTGCAGCCGCGTCTGCTGCACCCACTCGATGGTGAGCGCGCTCGAGCTGAAGCGGCTGAACCCCGGCATGGCCGTCACGGTCCTGTACCGCGATCTGCGGACCTACGGGGAGCGGGAGGAGCTCTACCACCAGGCGCGGGAGGCGGGCGTGGTCTTCATCCGCTACGAGCCGGACGACAAGCCCCGGGTGGGCACCACGCCCGAGGGGGTGGACATCACGGTGACGGACCCGGTCCTGCAGCGCCCGCTGCAGCTGCGCTCGGACCTCCTCGTCCTCGCGACGGCGATCGTCCCGCCGGACGGCACGGCCCTGGCGCAGTTCTTCAAGATCCCGACGAGCAGCGACGGCTTCTTCATCGAGGCCCACGCGAAGCTGCGGCCCGTCGACTTCTCGACGGAGGGGGTCTTCCTCTGCGGCCTGGCCCACTACCCCAAAACGCTCGACGAGAGCATCTCGCAGGCCCTGGCGGCCGCATCGCGCGCGACCGGCTACCTCGCGGCGGCCAAGGTCTCGGTGAGCGGCACCGTCGCCGAGGTGGCAACCGGCCTGTGCAGCCAGTGCGGGGTGTGCGTGACGGTCTGCCCGTTCAATGCGCCCCATTTCTCCGAAAAGGGTCCGGCGGAGGTGAACCCGGCCCTTTGCAAGGGCTGCGGGCTCTGCGTCTCCTCCTGCCGGAGCGGCGCCATCCGCCTGAAAGGGTTCGATGACGCCCAGATCATGGCGATGATCGACCAGATCTGAATTCTGCTTCCGGCCATCCGCCCAAGGGCGCGGGCCCCAGGGGTACCCGGAGCCGTCAAGCCTGCCCCGAGATTCGGCTCCGCCCCGGGGGTGCGCGCCAGGAAATTTCGCCGTCCTGGTTGTGCCTTGTAGAATGACCCGAAGGTCGTGCCGATATTCGTAGGTGCGCACCCCGATATTTCGGGGCCCTGGTTGTGCACGGCCTCGAAATAGTCTATGCTGCTTCGATGAGACAAAAAAACGTTTTGAATCGGGGACCTGCCTGCCTATGAAAGCGCCCGCCGCACGATCCACCGGTCCATCCCGATCCGTCCTCCGCCTCGCCGTTGTGGGCGGCGGACGGACCTGTCGCTCCCTTCTCGAAGCCGTGCGGGAGCCGGCCATCTCGCGGGTGAAGGTGGAGATCCGCGCCGTCTGCGACCCCGACCCCTCCGCCGAGGGCATGCGGCTGGCCGCCGAGATGGGCATCCCGACGGCCGAGGACTACGCCTCCGTCCTCGCTGCGCCGGACCTCGACGGGATCCTCGACCTCACGCGCGACCCGCAGGTCTTTGTGGACCTTGTGCGGCGGCGTCCGCAGGGCGTGTGGGTGGTCGACCGCGACCTCTTCCGCTTCCTGCAGGAGCGGTTCCTTTCCGGCGAAACCCTTTGCCAGGACGCCGACCGGCAGGTGCTCCTCGAAAAAAGCATGGCCGACCTCCTCTTCCACCAGACCCACGAGGCGATCATCCTGCTCGACCCGGATTTCACGATCCTCGACGCCAATCAGGCCTATCTGCAGGCGGTCGGCCGGTCCTTGAAGGAGGCGGTCGGGAAGCGCTGCTACGAGACGATCTACGGGTTCAACTCGCCTTGCTCGGAGTGGCAGCCGGAGATGCCCTGCCCGATGCTCGAGACGATGCGCACCGGCGAGCGCGCGCACGTGATCCACGAACGGATCGACGCGGACGGGCGCAGCGCCTACGCCACCCTCGAGACCTACCCGGTCAAGGACGAGGCGGGGAAGGTCGTGCGGGTGATCGAGATCCGCCGCGACATCACCCAGGAACTCCCGTCGCGCTGGGAGATGCGCCTCGAGGAGTTGAAGACGAACCTCGGCAAGCTCGTCCAGGAGGATCGGATCCTGAGCCTCGGCAAGCTTTCGGCGAGCTGCGCCCACGAGATCAACAACCCCATCCAGGGAATGCTCACCTTCGGGCACCTGATGCGCACCATCCTCGAGGAGAAGGCCCTCCCCGAACAGGGCGATCTGGAGCAGTTCAAGCAGTACCTCGAGCTCATGTGCAGCGAACTCGAGCGCTGCGGACGGATCGTATCCGGGCTCCTGTCGTTCGCCCGGGAGTCCTCGATGGAGCGGAAGGAGGTGGACATCAACGAGACCCTCCAGTCCGTCATCACGTTGACGAGGCACCACATGCAGCTCCAGGACCTGACGCTCGACCTCTCCCTGTCCGGCCGGCCGCTCTTCATCCGCGGCGATCCGAACCAGCTTCAGCAGTGCTTTCTGAACGTGATCTTCAACGCCATCGAGGCGACCCCCGAAGGAGGGACGGTCGCCATCCGGTCGCGGGCGGCCGCCGAGGAGGGCCGCGACTGGGCCGAGGTGAGCGTGGAGGACACCGGCTGCGGCATCGCGAAGGAGACCCTCTCCAAGATCTTCGACCCGTTTTTCACCACCAAGCCGGAGGGGAAAGGGACCGGTCTCGGGCTGTCGATCGTCTTTGGCGTCGTCAAGGGGCATGACGGGCGGATCGGGGTCGAGAGCGATGAGGGCCGCGGGACCCGCGTCACATTGAGCTTTCCCGTCCTGAACCCGGAAGAGGGGGAGTGACATGCAGGAAAAGCTGAAGATCATGGTGGTCGACGACGAACAGATCGTCCGGGAGTCCCTCTACCAGTGGTTCAAGAAGTTCAGCCACGTGGTCGAGACCGCCGCCTCGGGTTTCGAGGCCCTCGAAAAGCTCGAGAAGGTCCCCTTCGACGTCCTCTTCGTCGACATCAAGATGCCCAAGATGAGCGGCCTCGAACTGCTCGAGCGTGTCAAGCAGGAGTATCCGGACACCTCGGTCGTGATCATCACCGCCTACGGTTCGATCGCCTCGGCGGTGGATGCCATGAAGATGGGGGCGAGCGACTACCTCCTCAAGCCCTTCCGCCCCGATCAGATGACCCTTGTCCTCGAGAAGATCGCCGGCCAGCGGGAGCTTCTCGGGAAGTACCGCTACGTCAAGGGACTCCTGGCCGAGAAGACCCGCTTCGACAACATCATCGGGCAGTCCGAAGCCATGCAGGTCATCTTCGATCTCATCCCCGAGGTGGCCCAGAGCGATTCCTCCGTCCTCATCACGGGGGAGACCGGCACGGGGAAGGAACTCGTGGCCAAGGCCATCCACGCCAAGAGCCACCGGGCCAACAGCCCCTTCATCGCCATCAACTGCGGGGCGATGCCGGAAAGCCTCCTCGAAAGCGAGCTCTTCGGGCATCAGAAGGGCGCCTTCACCGGCGCGGACAAGAACCGCAAGGGCTTCCTCGAAGTCATCTCGGGCGGGACCCTCTTCCTCGATGAGATCGGCGAGATCAGCGCCAAGATGCAGGTGGACCTGCTGCGGGTCCTCGAGGAGAAGAAGATCCTCCGGATCGGTGAGCGGCACCCGATCGACGTCGATTTCCGCCTGATCTCCTCGACCCTCCGCGACCTCGAAAAGGAGGTGGCCGAGGGTCGCTTCCGGGAGGATTTCTTCTACCGCATCAACGTGATCCGCCTCGAGATCCCGCCGCTCCGCAAGCGCAGGGACGACATCCCCCTCCTCATCCGCCACTTCCTGCGCAAGTACAGCCACGAGACCACCAAGCAGGTGGACCACGTGACGAACGAGGCCCTCGAGTGTTTGAAGCAGTACCCCTGGCCCGGCAACGTCCGGGAGCTCGAAAACGCCATCGAGCGGGCCGTCGTGCTCTCGAAATCGCGCACCCTGGACGCGCAGGATTTTGCCTTCCTCGGCGGAGCCCGCTTGCGCCCGGACCGCCCCAGGGACCTCCGCGAGATGGAAAAGCGGCATGTCGAGGAGATCCTCCAAGAGGAGGACTGGAACATCTCCCACGCCGCGCAGGCCCTCGGGATCAACCGCGTCACCCTGCACAAGATGATCAAGCGCTACGGCCTGAAACGCCCCGAGTGACAGAGGGTCGAGCCCCCCTGTTGCCGTTGGATCGTGTTTCGGCTTTCTCTTGAAAATGTCGATGAAAACGGGGTGCCGCCGTGGGAAGTGCGCACAGGATGATCAAGCGCCGCGGCCTGAAGCGCTCCGAATGACGGGAGAGCCCGCCCCGCCAGGTTCCTTTCGAGCATCTCTGTGGTTTCTTTTCATCGTGATGATCTCGACAATCTTACAGCGGCGGGAACTGCGGGCGAGATGATCGAACTCCAGGGACTGAAACGAAGGCCGTGAACGGATCGATTGGAGTGTTGCCGATCGGGAAGGTGCCGGAGACGGCGTGCAGCGCCGTCGCTGCGCATGTGAGGAGCGTCCTCGGCCTCGAGGCGGCCGTCCTCGCGCCCCTGGCCGAACCGGACTACGCCTTCGACCGCAACCGCATGCAGTACAACGCGGCCACGATCCTCAGGACCCTCGAGGCCATGCCTGTGCCGGGCTGCACCAAGATCGTGGCCGTCCTCAACGTGGATCTCTTCGTCCCGGTCTTCACCCACGTCTTCGGGGAGGCGCGCGAAGGCGGCCCCTGCGCCCTCGTTTCGCTCTACCGGCTGGGCCAGGACCTCCATCCGGAAAGGCCGCCCGGTCCGCAGATCCTCGACCGCCTCCTCAAGGTCGCCCTCCACGAGGCCGCGCACCTCTTCGACCTCGTTCACTGCTTTGACGACCAGTGCCTGATGCACTTTTCGATGGACCTCGAAGCCCTCGACCGTCTGCCGCTCTCCTTCTGCCCGACCTGCAAAGCCCTCCTAAAATAGGGCCTGAACGCGCTCCGTTACCGATGAAGTCTTCTGCGTCTCATGAAAAGTACGGCAGCAGCGCTCAGCAGAATCACGAGAATCCCGGACCCATACCAGCCCATAGCCGGAACCGGCTTGGGAACGGCCGGTTCGCAAGGACTGGGCGCGTCGCACGGCCCTAAATCTTCGGTTTTGATCGAAATCGAAGCTCCGAGTGCCATTGAGAAGGCGCTGCCCACACCGGACCCCTCGGCAAGGGATCGAGTCGCAATTTTCAGAACAATCTTGTCCCCGATTCTTGCAATGAAGCTGCCTGAATAAAAGTTTTCATCGTGGCCGTATTTAACGGTCTTGGGCCCATATTGAAGCACTGCGCAGGAGCGGTTGCCCTCATCCAGAACGATCTGAACAGGCGTGCGAAAATCATCGCCACCGCCAACGAAGGCTTTGGCATCATATCCGGTTCCGTTTGTGTCTGCTGTTAAGTTATAAGCACTTGCATAAGATATTAGTATGCAATCACCGATTTCATCATTTTGATCCGGTTGTACGATCAGTTCGAGTTCAGCTATCGCAACGGAAGAAGAATAAGAAATGGCAGTGCATGTTTCATCACCACTGACCGTCGCCCAACTTATGGCATTAACCTCAGCAAAATCATCTTCAACTTCTGATCTGGCCTGAGCAAATCCGTCAGCTTCACAAGTACCTTGTTTTTTAATCTCTTCATTCGTTTCATCAGGAATTTGAACTAAATTCTTATTGACTTCCTGAAGATAGGCCCCCCAGGCCATACTGTCGAGGAGCAAAAAACAGAACACTGCAACGACAAAACAAGACACCACATCTTTCATTTGCACAGCTCCTCCAAGGCTAAGCTGAAATTTGTTTGCTGCTAACACCTCAAAAGATATTTGTCAAGATAAATTATGTGAAGTAGCTCTCCGCAAGGGCTTGACCGGCTGTTACATTATCATTCGTTTCAAATCGAAGGACGGCAAGATGATATGGAAATGATTTCCCGGTGCAACCCGGCACGCTTCGGATGGTCCGTTCCACCACACGGCGGCGGGTCACGGCTTTTTCAGATCGAAGGAAGATCAAGCGATTGCCCGTGCGGCGACCTGCAGGCCACCTCGCAGGCAGATGCGCAGCTTGACGCCGGGATCGACGAACAAGGCCATTCCAGGATGTGGCGTCGTTCATAGAGCGAGGAAGCCCGGGCGGGGGTTCGAACCCGGACTTCTCGGTGGATCGTTCAAAGGGGATTGTGCTTCGAATCCCTACAGTGAAGACGTTTTGTTTTGCCGGTTTGAGCGGCGTTTCAAGGCCAGGTATCCCGCCAGGGGCAGCAGGAGGACAGCCATGAGGACCCCCCAGTCCGAAAGGGCGGGCACGGGGACTTGCGCGGGGGCCTCTCCGATGGAGATGGCATAGTCCTGCGATGCGGAACAGCTCGGGAAGGCGCTGTCGGTGGCCGTGATGGTAAAATGCCATGTCCCGGTTGTCGTAGGCCATCCCGAAATCCGCAGCCCGCCCGGTCCCTGCTCGGGAGAGAGGCCGTCCGGCAGGCTCCCGGCGGTCAGAGCGTAAAGATAGGGGCCTTGCCCGCCGTTGGAGCCGAGCCCTTGCGAAGCGCCGCTGCCGGCGCTGGCGGTGATCCATTGCGAGTAGAAGACACCGACGTGGCCGTTGGGCAGCGTCTTCGTGTCAGGGGAGAGAACGATGCCCGGGCAGATGGTCAGGGTGTATTCTCTTTCGCCCGTGCAATCATTGTCGTCGGTGGCTGTGATGGTGAAGGTGAAGACCCCTGATTCGATGGGGGTGCCGGAAAGAAGGCCTGTATCGGGATCGAGGCTCAGTTCCTCGGGCAGTTCGCCCGCCGTGACTTCGAACGTATAGGGCGCGGAGCCCCCGAACCCGGTGATGGTCTGGCTGTAGGGTTCTCCGATGCGGCCGTCAGGCAGGAACGCGGGGTTCGGTTTGATAGCCGGGCAGACCGGGCCATCGTCCTCCCAATGCTTGATGGCGTCTTTGTCGAAGGTGTCGCCGTAATCGGTGCAGACCTGCTGCTGGGCGGCGTTGGTGAAGCAGGCCCGGATGGCATCCGTCCCCGTGTCGCCATTACTTGTGTAGGTAAAACTCGCCTGGCCCGTCCCGTTCGTCGCGTTTTGCCCGGTTTGGCCTGCGTTCGGGCCGGCCTTGACCTCGAAAGAGACCAGAACATCCGGAATGGGATCGCCATTCTTGAGATTTTTGATGGTTGCTGTGACCGTGTGGTCGGTTTCAACGGGGTTGGTATCCAGGAGCGGATCCAGTTCGATGACCTCGATGGTCCATTCCTTTTCTACGATGTCGGAGCAGATCTCCTGCCCCTCAAAAACCAGGCACGCCTGAATGCGATCGACGCCGATGCCCGCCGTCCCGTTGTAAACGAGCGAGAGGGTTCCGTTCGTGTTCATCGTCGCGTTTGTCGAGATGCCCTGGTTGGGGCCGCTGATGACGGTGATCGTGACGGGCAGGTCCTCGCTGACGTTCGTGATGGCTGCGGTGGCGTTGTGCTCCTGGCCGACAAGATTCAAATCATAGGGAGGGGTAAGGTCGATGTGGGGTGGCTGCGGGTCGATAATCAACGGATTCCATACCTTGGTCACGGTTTGGGAGCAGATCCTCTGCTCGGCGGAGTTTTCATAGCAGGCCTGGATCGTGTCCGTTCCGTTCGTCGAACCGGTGTAGGAAAAGACCGCCTGCCCGGTAGAATTGGTCGAGTTCGTCCCGTTCAGGCCCTCGTTCGGCCCTGAAATGACGGTGAAGAAGATCACGGTCCCGTTTTGAGCCATCCCGTCCTTGTCGGTGAGGGTGGCTATGACCTCGTGCGTTTCTCCCACCGTGTTGACGGCTGTAGGCGGCTCGAGGTCGATGATCAGGGCGCTGTCGGGGGTGGGGATCCAATCGATGAAATTCTCGGTGTTCGTGTCGGGGTCTGTGCCGATGCCGGTGTTCCACGCCGTGGAAACAGGGTTCCCCCCTCACTTTATGTAGAAGTCGCCCCAGACCGGAGGTTCGACGCTCTGGAAGAAGTAGACCCCGCCGACTGCCTGGGAACCGGTGTCGAGCTTGACGCCGATCAGGTCGGTCCCCAGGTTCGGATTGCCTGAGTTCTCGCCCGCTTGGGTGGTGTTCGGGAAGTTTGGATCGGCGCCCCAAACACCCTTTCCCGGGGTTTGTATGGTGGCGTTGGCGTTGAAGATGAAATCGGTGATTTCATCGAGGGGGATCTCGGGGCTGATCTCCACGATCCAGTGGCTCACGTCCGGGTGGATGGTCGACCCGTCCTTGTCGGTCAGGGTGTACTGATAGTTCCAGTAGGACCCGTCGAACCAGATCTCCCAGGCGATCTTGAACCCTCCGTTTTCTTCGATGTAGCCTCCGGTCGCATTCACCCCAGACGCTTCCGGGGTGGTTCTGGAACCGGTCAAATAGATGTCTTGAACCGGAACGGCGGCGAAAGCGGACCCGCTGAACAGCAGAACCGCCCCGCACAGGAACGAAAGAATCAGCTTTCTCACATGCACCTCCATGTCCTAAAAGGTTCAAACCGTTTTGCCACCCGCCAGACTGCCTTATCTGTCCCGCCCGCAGGCAGATCCTGCCTTCCCGGGTTAAAAACACCCGCCTGCCTTCCGGGAGGCGGAGCCGGCCGCCTGGTCCGTGGGGTTCGGTGCCGCTCCGGGATCACCCCCTGCGTCGGTTCGAGCGCTGAGAACAGCGTTTTACACTCGGAACTGCCTCAATTTGCACGGTGTTTTGGTTCAAGCTGAAAAGCGACTCTAGGAAAACGGCCGGCCCCGCTTTGGTGTCGGCAAGGGAGAGGGCGGATCGAGCGATGGAGTCTGATCTAGGATCACGAGGGTTCGGAGTGATTCCTTATCCATCGTCCATCGGAGCGGGTGCAGCAGCCACAGCACACAACATCGATCCGAGCCGCGTCGGTTGGAGCGGCCTCAATCTCTGGAAAATTATTATGAGTAGTGGAAACCCTATCTTTTGAACGGCTTCTTGTCAACCGTTTTCAAAATGACCGAACGGGGTTGCGGCCAATTCCGGACCGGAGATTCGTTGGGCTGGAGATTTTTCCCGCAGGGAGCAGGCGCACCCAGGAACATGTGCGGAAAGATGGCATTGCCCAGATGCCGGATGCGGCTTGTTTCGAGCGAATCTTTCCCAACTCTCTTGACAAAATCAACGTTTTGTATTATAAGTGGTTCAAATATTGAACAGCGCTTTTGGCAGGTTACCCCCCCGGCAGGGGGTGACCCCGATGCTGATGCCGTCAAGAGCCGCTGTGCATCCACGTACCGATATCCGACTCAATTCAGAATGCTGCTCGTTCCGAGGCTCGGCGTCCCTCCTGCCTCAGGGGAAGGGTCCGGCAGTGTCCTGCGCCTGCCCGTTCGTTCTCGGACTCCGGGTGGGTCCTCAGGGTCTTTGGAGCGAATCTCTGTTTGGGGACAGGTGATATGAACAGTTCAACCAGCGAGAAACCCTCCAGATTTTCCCTGCTGGTCGTCGATGACGACCGGGTTGTGCTGATGCTTCTGAAGGAGATCTTCAGCTCCCAACCTTACGACGTAATGACCTGCGAAACGGGGCGGAAGGCCTTGAGGATGCTGGCTTCCCACAAGTTCGATGCGGCGCTCGTCGACCTGGGCCTGCCGGACACGGACGGGATCACGCTTCTCAAGAAGATCCGGATGCTGCATCCGGAGACTGCTGTCATCATTTTAACGGGGATAGGCGGCGTCAAGGAGGCCGTGGAGGCGGTGCAGGCCGGCGCTGTCGATTTTGTGCAGAAGCCCTTCACTCCGAACCAGCTGCTCGAGCGTATAGCGAACATCGCCGAGTGTGCAGCCACCGAAGAGGAGCGCCGCAGCCTGGAATCTGAGGCCTCTCCCCGCTTCGATTTCGCTCCCCTGGTGGGCCGGTCCGTTCCCATGCTGAGGTTGAAAGACCTCATCGCCCGCGTAGGGCCGACCGACGCCACCGTGCTCATCGAGGGCGAGACCGGCACGGGCAAGGAACTCGTGGCGAAGGCAATTCATCATCACAGCCAACGGGCCGGCGAGGTCTTCGTCCCCGTCGACTGCGCAGCCATCGGGCAGACCGTCATCGAAAGCGAACTCTTCGGCCACGTCAAAGGGGCCTTCACGGGCGCCCACAAGAGCTCCGAAGGGCTGATTCGATCCGCCGAAGGGGGGTCGCTCTTCATGGACGAAATCGGGGAACTCGCCTTGAATCTGCAGTCGAAGCTCCTGCGCACGATCCAGGAGCGTCAGGTCCGTCCGATCGGGAGCAGCTGCAGTTATCAAGTGGATGTCAGGATCATCGCCGCGACGAACCGGGACTTGAGCGAAGAGGCGGCCCTCGGCCGTTTCCGTGATGACCTCCTCTACCGCCTCAATGTTGTGAATATGCATGTTCCGCCCCTCCGGGAGCGGCGTGACGACATCCCGCTGCTGGCTGATTACTTCCTGGAACGCTTCAAGACAGCCCGCTCTCCTGTCAAGTCCATCTCGAAAGATGCCCTCGATCTTCTCGCGCGGGAGGAATGGCGCGGGAATGTACGGGAGTTGGAGAATGTCATCCGGCGCGCCGTTGCCCTCGGCAGGCATGCGGAGATCCGGTCTGTAGATCTGGATTTGACCGGCGCAGGATCGGATGCGAACGACGGGAATCACCGTGAGCAGGTCATGGGGGACACGTACAGCGACTATGAAAGGGCGGCGATCGAGAATGCCCTCGAAAAGACCATGTACAACCGCCGAAAAGCGGCCAAACTGCTGCAGATCGGCGAGGCGACGCTCTATCGCAAGCTCCGCAAATTCGACATTTCTGCCGTCGACTGATGTTTGGGGATATTTCCTGCCTTTTCGTGTAAATCCGCCAGTGTGAAAACCCTTTCCGAACGGATGGTTCGGCGGCGTTTTCCTCCCGCTCGGCCCCTCTGCTGGCCGCAGCCGCGATAAATGCGGCCGGGGGCGCCTCATTTTAAGTCAAGGAAAATATAGAATGAATCGAGCATGCATTGTTTGTCGTAAAACATTCACACTTGATTTCTTTAGAAAAGCCTTGAATGGGAACGACTCTTTTTTCAGGGTTCAAACGGTTTAAATGTGGATGGAACTGCTGCTCGAAGAGCAGCAGCAGTCGTTGTCTTTTTTGTATGAAAGGACATTTGCGTCAGGCAGGACGCCGCACACAGAGGGTTTGGTCCCGGTGCATCATTCATGCAGCCGCCGGGGCGGGCGGGGAAAGAGCCGATGAGACCCGAAGGCCTCATCGGCTCTTGAACGACATTCAGCAGGAAATGCTTCAGCTCTTTCTCGATTTGCGGCGCAGGGCCA
Source organism: Desulfatiglans anilini DSM 4660 (assembly GCF_000422285.1). Taxonomy (NCBI): domain Bacteria; kingdom Pseudomonadati; phylum Thermodesulfobacteriota; class Desulfobacteria; order Desulfatiglandales; family Desulfatiglandaceae; genus Desulfatiglans; species Desulfatiglans anilini. The sequence goes on along the minus strand of NZ_AULM01000019.1, from coordinate 1,363 downwards.
GAACCGCGAGTCCTCCCGTCAGCATGGACAACAGCATGAGCCCCCAGGGCGAAATCGTCGGCACGGGCAAGGCGGGCCGGTGGCAGAGCCCCGGTGTGCATTCGACGCCAACGCCCATGAAATCCCCGCCGCGATCGATGCACTCGGCCTCGTGAAGTCTGTCGACGCAAGTCCCGTCAGGCAGGCAGCAGGCCCCCAGCCCCTGCGCAATGAAGCAGTCTACACCTACGCATGACCGAAGCGTGCCGTCAAAAATCCCGTCCTGTTGAGTGCACTCCTGTTCGGTGAGAATGACGCACTGTCCGTCAGGCAGGCAGCACACTCCTATCGCGGCGACGATGGTCACCGTGTCCTCGTTGGAGATGATGGTTTGCTCGTCGTACTGACCTGAGGCGGTCGCTGTGTTGGTGACGGACCCGAAATCGAGATCATTCTGGGTGATGGTGTAGGTCGCCAAGCAGGTGATGGAGCCGCCCGGAGGCAGGTCGCCGGCGGGGCAGGACTCGTCGGTGGCCTTGTCGTCGTTGATGGTGATGGGTCCCTTGATGGTGACGTTGCCGATGTTGGTGACTTCAAAGGTATAGGTGATTACTTGGTCAATAGATCCATATTCCATGGGGTCGGCCGTCTTGACGAGATCAAGCGCCGGGCTGGTTGTCATGGGTTGCGTGTCATCGTCATCGTCGCTGACATTTGGGCCGCTTGGCGGCGTGCCAAATGCCGTTGCGGTGTTTTTAAATTCCCCGGCGTCGATGTCATTCTGGGTCAGGGTGTAGGATCCCGTAAAAGTCATGGTGTCGGTTTCACCCGGAGCCAGGGAATTGATCGGGCCGCCGTTGACGGTCACTCCGGGGATGGCATCGCTGATGGTGATGTTGGTCAGTGTCACATTCCCGGTGTTCTTCACCCTGAAGGCATAAGAAATTTCGTCGCCCGGGTTGTACACGCCGATCGGATTGTTGTCGATGTAATCACCCAACTTCTGCAATTCGATGGCCGGGGTCTGGGTCAGGGTCTGGGTGTCGTCATCGGTGTCGATGACGTTTCCACCGCTTGGCGGGGTGCCCGTAGCCGTGGCGATGTTGGTGAAGGTGCCGGCGTTGATGTCGGTCTGGGTCAGGGTGTAGGATCCCGTAAAAGTCGTGGAGTCGGTTACGCCCGGAGCCAGGGAGGCGATGGGTCCGCCGGAGACGGTGATCTTCGGGTCGGTGATCGTGACGTTGGTCAGGGTGACGTTGCCGGTGTTTTTGACGGAGAAGGTGTAGGAGATGGTGTCACCGGCGCTCACGCCCGGGGTGCCGTCGTTGTCCTGGAGGGTTCCGGTCTTTTGCAGTTCGATGCTCTTGCTCTGGGTCAGGGTCTG
>NZ_AULM01000018.1 GCF_000422285.1 Desulfatiglans anilini DSM 4660 | reverse complement strand
CGGTTCACAATCTTGGAGGCTTTCGTATATTCCCGGAATTGTCAAACTTTGCGTGTCTCCCCGGCAAAGCCGGGGGTTTACTCGTATTAATTATAAGCAAAAAACGTACCACGCCCGGAGATCCCAACCCGCTGAGCGGTTGGACCTCGGGGTTTTGTCCAGCATGTACCTGGTGCCAAACCCATAAAATTGACAGGCGTCGCCCCACACGAACCGTTGACGGCCGGCTCGGCACGTCTATGCCGGGGCGCCCTCTACGAAGGGCACGCATTGCACAAAAACTTGGGACTCTGGCACGGGATTGTGCACCGCCGAAATACGCCCCTCCGCAACCACGAAACAGGCGGCAGCAGACCATCCCCTGGCGATTGCCGCTCCTGGAGCGAACGCAAATCCCGCCCGGGCCCGGCCTTTATCAGTGGCATCCTCTGTGCGAAGACCCCTGCAGGCGAAGGCCCTACCCGGTGGGTGAGCGCCTGCAGCGGCGGTCCGGCCGAATCGATGACATGGACAACCTCGCGAACCTGCCGGGCCCGCGGAGGACGAGCCGAGGATCCGGCCCCTCAGCACCGAGGAGATCTATTAGCCATGCTGATGATTTCCGCAGCTTTTCAATATAACTTAATTATACAAATTAATTATTTATCTTGCATGCAAAAGCAAACTTTGCTAAGCTGTCATGTCAGATCGCTTGCTGAAAGGACTGAACCTCAAGATGAACCAACCGGAGAATCAAACCCTCGCCCTCTTCTATTGCCGGCAGGTGCCCGGCGGCGGCGAGGCCGAACGGCGCGCCCTCGAAAGACGATACAAGGAGGCTCTTCGCCTCTTCCCCATCCCCTGCAGCGGCCGCCTCGAACCCGTGCACCTTCTCAAGGCCCTCGAGGAATTCGCCGACGCAGCCTACGTCATCACCTGCCCTGAAGGGGCCTGCCGCTACTTCGAGGGGAACCGCCGCGCCCGGAAGCGCGTCGCCCGGACCCGCGGAATCCTGGCGGCGATCGGGCTCGAACCCGAACGGGTAGGGCTGATCACGGGCTCCCCCGAAACGCCCCGGACCCTGGCCGAATGGGTGCCGGAGATCTTCCGACAAATCCAACACCTCGCGCCCTCCCCGGTCCTCGCAACAGCCGTGCGGTGAAGCCCATTTCCAGAGCATCGATGCGACAGCCCGTCACGGCGTCTCTGATCGAGCCTGTTCCCCTATTCCACCGATAAGGAGAAGGAGATCATGATTACCGCAGAACAGAAGCCCTTCGATGAAATCAGGGGGATGATCGCCCCTTACAGGCGCCTGCTCGTGCTCGGCTGCGGCAGCTGCGTCGCCGAGTGCGCGGCGGGGGGCGAAAAGGAAACGGCCATGCTGGGCTCGGCCCTTCGCATGGCCGCCAAGATGAACGGGGAGGACGTCCGGATCGAGGAGAAGACCCTCGACCGGCAGTGCGTCCGGGAGTTTGTCGTCCTCCTCGATGAGACCCTCGACCGCTACGATGCGATCCTGTCGCTCGGCTGCGGTGCAGGCGTCCAGGCCGTGGCCGATATGTATCCCGAAATCCCCGTCATTCCCGCCCTCGACACCGAGTTCATCGGAGAGACAAAGGACCAGGGCTACTGGGTGGAAAGCTGCGTCGGCTGCGGCGACTGCATGCTTTACGAGTTCGGCGGCGTCTGCCCTCTCGCCCGCTGCGCCAAGCACCTCCTGAACGGCCCCTGCGGCGGCTCCATGAACGGCCGCTGCGAGGTTGACCCGGAACAGCCCTGTGCCTGGCAGATCATCATCGACCGGCTCGGCCGGTTCGATGCCCTCGAGCGGCTCGAGGCCATCCACCCTCCGAAGGACTGGTCCCGGAAGCAGGGCAGGGGGCCCCGCAAAATCATGAGAGAAGATCAGCAGAGGTGATCCCGATATGAGCCGACTGAAGCATATTCTCGAAAGCGGCGCCTTCGCCGTGACCGCAGAGTGCGGCCCCCCGAAAGGGGCGGACCCCGGCGTCGTCCTGAAGAAGGCCGACATCCTGCGCGGCAGGGTGGACGCCGTCAACGTCACCGACAACCAGACCGCGATCGTGCGCATGTCGAGTCTTGCGGCCTGCAGCCTGCTGAAGGGCGCGGGCCTCGACCCGGTGCTGCAGATGGTGGTGCGGGACCGCAACCGGATCGCCCTCCAATCCGACGTCCTGGGGGCGTCGGCCCTCGGGATCCGGAACCTACTCTGCCTTTCCGGCGACCACCCCTGCTTTGGAAACCAGCCGCAGGCCCTGGGGGTCTTCGATCTCGACTCGATCCAGTTCCTCCAGGCGGTCAAAGCGATGAGGGATGAAGGGCGGATCCTCGGCGGCGAGGCTCTCAGCAGCGCACCGGATCTCTTCATCGGGGCGGCGGCCAACCCCTTCGCCGACCCGCTCCCCTTCCGCGTCGTGCGCCTTGTGAAGAAAATCGCAGCCGGGGCCCAGTTCATCCAGACCCAATGCATCTACAACCTCGAGCGCTTCGTCGAATGGCTCGACCGGGCGCGTGACCGCGGTCTGACGGAAAAGGCCTTCATCCTCGGGGGCCTCACCCCCCTGAAGTCCGCCGCTATGGCCCGGTACATGAAGAACAAGGTCTCCGGCATGGATGTGCCTGACGACATCATCCGGCGCATGGAGGGTGTCCCCAAGGAAAATCAGCGCGAGGAAGGGATCCGGATCTGTGTCGAAACCATCGAGGCCCTCAAGGCGATGCCGGGCGTAAGCGGCGTCCACATCATGGCCATCGAGTGGGAAGAGGCCGTAGGGGAAATCGTCGAACGCGCCCTGCTCCTCCCCCGCTCGGACGCCCCGGCGTAGGAGTCTCCCATGCCCGCAAAATACCTCATCCAGACCAAACCGGAGCCGCACCGCTTCGAACCGCTGACCCCCTCGGGCATCATCGCCTGGGAGGAGGGATGCCTCAAGTGCGCCGTCTGCGTCAAAAAGCTCTGCGTTTACGGCGTCTATGACCGCCGCGGCCTCAACCCCCGGCAGATGATCGAGTCCATCGACAACCAGTGCATGAACTGCATGCGCTGCGTCCAGAGCTGCCCGAGGGAACTCATCCACAAGTCCAGGAACCCGGAATACACGGCGATGGGCGACGCGCACTGGACCCCCGACATCATCGCCCGCCTCTGGTACCAGGCCGAGACGGGGAAGATTCCTGTCTCGGGCGCCGGCTATCCGGGGCCCTTCAGCGGCCCGGGCTTCGACGCCATGTGGACCGATATGTCGGAGATCGTCCGGCCCACCCGCGACGGCATCCACGGCCGCGAGTACATCAGCACCGCCGTCGACCTGGGAAAGGCCCCCGCCCATCTCCTCTTCGACGAGGCGGGCGGCGTGGCCTCAGAAGGCCCGCAGGTCGACGCCATCCCCCTCCCGATCATCCTGCGCCTGCCGCCTTTCGGCGACGGATCCGAGGACACCCTCGAGGGCTGGGCGCTTGCCGCCCGCCGCCTGGGGACCTTTTTCTCGGTTCCCCTCGGCCGGGTCAGGGCCTCCTGGGGGGAGTTCGGCCCCTCTCTGATCCCTGTGCTCGACCCCGGCGTGGACGATCTGCAGCGGGTGCCGAAGTGGTTCAGAATCGTCGAGATGGGCTGGGACGAAGGTTGGCGCGGGCGTTTCGAGCGTCTCCAATCCCTTTTCCCCTCCGCCCTCGCGGCCTTCCGGATACCCCTGGTGCAAGACGCGCAGGAACGGGCCGCGGAGCTTGCCGATGCCGGCGTCCCCATCATCCATCTGGAGGGGGGCGTGGACGGGCGCTGGCGCGACACCGATGCCCGCTACCTGAAGGACGGGATACGCGCGGTGCACCTGCGGCTGGTCGAGATGGGCATCCGGAACCAGATGACACTCCTCGTGAGCGGCGGGATCGCCATGGCCGAACAGGTGGCCAAAAGCATCATCTGCGGGGCGGACGCCGTTTTCATCGATCTTCCGCTCCTCATCGCCCTCGAATGCCGGGTCTGCCGGCGCTGCACAGACGGTCTCCCCTGCCCCGTCGAGATCGGCCGGGCCGCACCGGATTGGGTCGCCTCGCGCGTCGTCAACCTTGTCGGCGCCTGGCACAACCAGCTCCTGGAGGTCATGGGGGCGATGGGGATCCGCGACGCTCGGCGCCTGAGGGGCGAGGTGGGCCGCGCCATGTTTTTCGAACAGCTCGACCGGGAGACCTTCGGGTCCCTCGGCCGGATGGAGGAAGGCTTTGAACTCGAATAACCCCTCCCCCTTTCGATTCCCCGAGGTGGTCCGAACGCCCTCGCGCTTTCGCAACCCGATCGGGAAGTACCGTCTTCACCGCACCTCGGCCTGCATCGCCTGCGGTCTGTGCGTCGAATGCTGCCCCTACCGCGTTCACGTCATGAGGCGCGAACGGGTCGAGGTCGCCCGCGCCTATCTCTGCGTGGGGCACGACTGCAAAGACCCCTGCCACCTAAAATGCCCCGAGGGCGCCCTCAGCCTCAAACGCAGCGTGGATTTCGATACCCTGGGAGACTTCCGCTGGACGCCGGACCTGCTGGCGAGCACCTGGCACATGGCCGAGACCGGCACCGTGCCGCCGGGGGGGCTCGAATACCGCACCGGCGCAGCCGGCGGCGGCTTCGACAAACTGCGGCTGCGCTTCCGGAAGGAGGGCGGCTCAACGGCGGGGGGCGGTGCGAAGGAAGAGAGATCGGCGCCGTGGCCATCGAGTTCAGGCGCCCGAAAGGGAGAAACCGGGTGCCCTCCCAGAGGATCCACCTGGACAGAGGACGGAGACGGGGTGGACGTGGGGGTCGAGCTGAACCGGCGAGGCGACCACGCCCACAGGATCCGCATCGAAGTCCCCTTTTACGGGGGCGGCATGTCCTACGGCTCCGTCAGCATCACCACCATGTTGAGCCGCGTCAAGGCGGCCGCGCTCCTCGGCACCTTCTGCTGCACCGGCGAAGGCGGCTACCCGGACGAGCTCAAACCCTATGACGACCACGTCATCACGCAGGTGGCAACGGGCCTTTTCGGCGTGCGCGAAGAAACCATCCAGCGGGTCCGGATCGTCGAATTCAAATACGCGCAGGGGGCCAAACCGGGCCTCGGCGGTCACCTCCTCGGGGACAAGGTCACCCCGGGGGTCGCGCGCATGCGCGAGGCGGTGGCGGGGCACCCGCTTTTCTCGCCCTTCCCGTTCCACAGCGTCTATTCCGTCGAGGACCACAAGAAGCATGTCGACTGGATCAAGGCGATCAACCCCAAGGCCCTCGTCTCGGTCAAGGTCTCGACCCCCACCGACGTCGACATGGTGGCGGTCGGGAGCTACTACGCCGGTGCCCACATCATCCACCTCGACGGAAGCTACGGCGGTACGGGGGCCGCACCCGACATCGCCAAGAAGAACATCGCCATGCCGCTCGAGTACGCGGTCCCGAGGGTCCACCGCTTCCTGCAGGAAGAGGGTGTCCGCGACCAGGTCACGGTCATCGCCAGCGGCGGCATCCGCACGCCGCACGACCTCGCCAAGATCATCGCCCTCGGAGCGGACGGGATCTGCACCGGCACCGCAGACCTCGTCGCCCTCGAGTGCATCCGCTGCCACAACTGCGAGAGCGGGCGGGGCTGCGCCCGGGGGATCGCGACGACGGACCCGGAGCTCATGCATTTGATAGACTTCGACTGGGGCACCCAGCGCATCGTCAACCTGTTCACCGCCTGGCGCAGGGAGCTCGTGCGCATCCTCCAAAGGTTCGGCATGCGGAGCCTCTCCGAACTCGTGGGGCAAACGGACTGCCTGGCGCATCTGGATTACCGGTGAACATTTCCGGCGCAGGGCCGCCGATCATTCACGGACCGCCTGAGGACGCCCGGTCAACGGAAAATAGGGCCTTTTTGCGCCGCAGCACCGGCGAAAATGATTTCCCGATAAAACCCGGTTTCCAAGCCCGAAATGAGGATTTTTAGCCAATATCAAGGAAATCAAGCGTTTGCGCGGAGGCGACCTGTAGGTCGCCGCACAAGCAAACGTGCAGATTGACGCCGAGATTGGCTAAAAAGACCATTTCCGGCCGGAAACCTAAAGAGGCAGATCATGCAAGACGCCCGAACTATAGAACGGATCATCCGCAGCCGCAAACCCCTCCTCGACGGCCTCGAGCGACGCGAGCGCTTCGAGACCGAGGCCGAAGGAGGCTGCGGGGTGACGGGATTCGCCTGCAGCATCCCGGTCAGGGGCCGGCACATCTTCGAACCCTCCAAACAGATGCACAACCGGGGGAACGGCCGCGGCGGCGGCATTGCCGCCATGGGGTTCGACCCCCGCATGCTCGGCGTCTCCCGGGAGATCCTGGACGAGGACTACATCCTCCAGATCGCCGTGATGGAAGAAAACGTCATCCGGGGCCTGGAGGAAAAGTGGATCACCCCTCACTTCGATGTGCACCTGAGCGAGAAGATCCCCCACGTCGAAGACTACCGCGACATCCGGGGGCTGGACGTCCGCCCCCCCGACGTCTGGCGCTATTTCGTACGGGTCAAACCACCTGCGCTCTTGGCCTTCCAGACCCAGAATGGCCTCGACGGCCTGCCGGCGCGCCGGGCCGAGGACGAATTCGTCTACCGGAACAGCTTCGGCATCAACCGGACCTACTACGACGCCTACGGCAGGCAGCGCGCCTTCGTCCTCTCCCACGGCCGGAATTTCTTCATCCTGAAGATCGTCGGCTACGCCGAGAAGGTCGTCCAGTACTACCAGCTCGAAAACTTCAAGGCCCACGTCTGGATCGCCCACCAGCGCTACCCCACCAAGGGCCGGGTCTGGCACCCGGGCGGCGCGCACCCCTTCATCGGCCTGAACGAGGCCCTGGTTCACAACGGGGATTTCGCCAACTACCACTCCGTAGCCGAATACCTCAGTCAGCGGAACATTCGGCCCCTGTTCCTGACCGACACCGAGGTCTCGGTGCTCCTTTTCGACCTCTACAGCCGCACCTACGGCTATCCGCTCGAATACGTCATCGAGGCCCTGGCCCCCACCATGGAGCGGGACTTCGATCAGCTGCCGCCCGAAAAGCAGGCGGTCTACCGCGCCCTCCAGGCCGCGCACATCCACGGGTCTCCCGACGGCCCCTGGTTCTTCATCATTGCCAGAAACGATACGGATAACCGCCGGCTGCAGTTGATCGGCATCACCGACACCGCCATGCTGCGCCCCCAGGTCTTCGCGCTTCACGACGGGCAGGTGCAGGTGGGCCTCGTCTGCTCGGAAAAGCAAGCGATCGACGCCACCCTGAAGAGCCTCTCGGACGAGGACCCGCGCATCGGCACCGTGGCCGATCTCTATTGGAACGCCCGCGGGGGCAGCCACACCGACGGCGGCGCCTTCCTCTTCAATCTGGACCTCCAGGACGAGGGGAACCCGCTCGAGCGCCGCCTCACCTGCAGCGACAAATTCGGGCGGGAGATCCGGGTGCCGCCCGGCCAAACCCCTTATCTGCCCGGGCGGGTCTATTACCTGATGGAGGGCGAAGGCAGCGGACGATTCGACATCGCCTCTTTCTTCGAGCTGCAGCGCCCCGATCTTCTCTACCGTTACGTCCGCGACGGCATCGCCGCCTGGGACTACGCCGACCTCTTCGACTGCCTGCAGGAGATCAAGTCCTGGGCCCTCAAGGGCGACGCCCATTTCGAGGCGGCCCTCCAGTGCCTCACGGACCTGATCGACCGGCGCTACCCGACCTTCGACAAGAAGCGCCGTTCGGTCCTGCAACTCCTCAACCAGACCCTCGAGACGATCCTGCGCCATTTCCCGTCGCTCGACCGGGAGGAGGACCGGAGCGCCTATCGCCTGATCGACTGGGAGACCCGCAGGTTCTTCCGCGGACCCGCCTATGGGGAAAAGGTGCTGGTCATCGATGCAGCGCTCTTTCCGCCCGAAGGAGACCACTGCGACAGCCGCCTCATGGCCGAGGCCTATCACCGCGGGTGGCGCCGCTTCATCGTCTTCGGCCTGAAAGGTCAGCGCTTTCACGGGTGCGGGTTCGGCCCCGATTCGGGCGGCGTCCGCATCGATATCTATGGCAGCTCCGGAGACTACCTGGCCTCGGGGATCGACGGCATGCAGATCCGCGTGCATGGAAACGCCCAGGACCAGCTCGGGCAGATCATAAAGTCCGGCAAGCTCGTCATCTACGGCGACACCGGCCAGACCTTCATGTACGGCGCCAAGGGCGGGGAAGTCTACGTGATGGGAAACGCGGCCGGCAGGCCGCTCATCAACGCCGTCGGACGGCCCAGGGTCGTCATCAACGGCACCTGCCTCGACTACCTGGCCGAGTCCTTCATGGCGGGCGACCCTCACAACGGCGGCGGCTTCGTGATCCTGAACGGGGTCCACTTCGACGCGGAAGGCCGCGTCGTCCCCCAGCCGACCCCTTATCCCGGATCGAACCTGTTTTCCCTCGCCTCCGGCGGCGCCATTTACATCAGAGACCCTTGGCGGACCGTGGACGCCCAGCAACTGAACGGAGGGGAGATCGCACCGCTGGAGGACAGAGACTGGCGGCTCGTCCTGCCCTATTTGAAGGAGAACGAGGCGCTCTTCGGGATCTCGGTCGAAGAGGACCTCCTGCAGATCGAGGGCGAACGAAGGGCCCCGAGCGAGGTCTACTGCAAGATCGTCCCGCGATCCGCCGTGCAGAAGGCCCTCCAGAAAGACGGCCTCGATGAGTGGGTCGAACCGCAGACCCCTAAAGCGCTGGCTGCCGGTGCCGGGTGTCTGTGACAGCGGGTATATCCTGTTGACATAGACTGGACATATCCTTCATTATGATTGTTTGAGGTTTTTGAGGTCCGGCCCGGGACCCCTCCGGGGGAGCCGACCCGAACCCCCAAGGTCATCCGAAGCCATTCCCGGCCCGCTTTTCAGGCATCGGGAAGCAGCCGATTTCAAAACAGACCCGGCGCCATTAGCCCGGTACGCAGCCTATGAAAGCATTGCTTGCACTCGAAGACGGCACCCTCTTTCCCGGCCGATCGTTCACCGGCCCCGCCGAGGCGGTGGGCGAGGTCGTGTTCAACACCAGCATGTCCGGCTACCAGGAGGTCCTCACGGACCCGTCCTACTGCGGGCAAATGGTGACCATGACCTACCCCCTCATGGGAAACTACGGCGTCAACGACGAGGACGTGGAATCCGACCGGATCCAGGTGCGGGCCTTCCTGGTGCGGGAATACCAGGAATACCCCAGCAACTGGCGCTCGAAGGGGAGCCTGGCGGAGTATCTCACCGCCGCCGGGATCCCCGGCCTCGAGGGAATCGACACGCGGGCCCTCACGCGGCACCTGCGCGTATCGGGTGCCATGAGGGGGGCGCTATCGACCCGCGATCTCGACCCTCATTCCCTGGTCGAAAAGGCGCGGCAGGCCCCCGACATGCTCGGCCTCGATCTGGTGCGCGAAGTCACCTGCCGGCGGCCCATGCTCTGGACCGAGGGGAACCCCTCCCCCATCGAGGGCGGACTCGAGGGCTTCCGGTGGCCGGAACGCCCCGGCGCCTGGCGCGTCGTGGCGATGGATTTCGGCGTCAAATACAACATCCTCCGCTCCCTCGCGCAGCGCGGCTGCACGATCCTGATGGTGCCCGCCGACACGCCGGGTGCGCTGATCGACCGCCTCGACCCGGACGGCCTCTTCCTCAGCAACGGACCGGGCGACCCGGCGGCCGTCACCTACGGAATCGCCTCCATCCGGGACCAGCTCGGCAAGCGTCCGATCTTCGGCATCTGCCTCGGCCACCAGCTCATCGGGCTCGCCTTGGGCGGCACCTCGTTCAAGCTCAAGTTCGGGCACCGCGGCGGCAACCAGCCCGTCCAGGACCTGACGACGGGCAAGGTCGAGATCACCTCCCAGAACCACGGGTTCTGCGTCGACATGGGCTCGCTCGCCGAAAAGGACGTGGAAGTCACCCACGTCAATCTGAACGACGGCACCCTGGAGGGCCTCGTCCACAAGCGGATCCCGCTCTTCTCGGTCCAGTACCACCCCGAGGCCTCCCCGGGGCCCCACGACGCCGCGTATCTCTTCGACCGCTTCATCGCCCTCATGAAGCGCCACCGCAACCCCAAGCCGCAGCCCTGAATCCGGACCATGCCAAAGCGAACAGACATCCAGAAGATCCTCATCATCGGGTCAGGCCCCATCGTCATCGGGCAGGCCTGCGAGTTCGACTACTCGGGCACCCAGGCCTGCAAGGCCCTGAAAGAGGAAGGCTACGAGGTGGTGCTGATCAACAGCAACCCCGCCACCATCATGACCGACCCCGAGACGGCGCACCGGACCTATATCGAGCCCATCACCCCCGAGATGGTCGTCCAGATCCTCGAAAGGGAAAGGCCCCAGGCCATCCTGCCGACCCTCGGCGGGCAGACGGGCCTGAACACCGCCGTCAAGGTGGCGGAGACGGGGGCCCTCGAAAGGCTCGGGGTGGAGATGATCGGGGCCTCGCTCCCCGTCATTCTGAAGGCCGAAGACCGGGAGCAGTTCCGCGACGCCATGGAGCGGATCGGCCTCCGGGTCCCCCGGAGCGACATCGTCCGCAACATGGAACAGGCACGCGCCGCGGCCGCGCGAATCGGGTACCCGCTCATCATCCGGGCCAGCTTCACCCTGGGCGGGATCGGGAGCGGCATCGCCTACAACCAGGAGGAGATGGAAGCCCTCGCCTCGTCCGGGCTCGCCGCCAGCATGATCACCGAGATCATCATGGAGGAGTCCCTCATCGGCTGGAAGGAGTTCGAGCTGGAGGTGATGCGGGATTTCAAGGACAACGTGGTGATCATCTGCTCCATCGAAAATCTCGACCCCATGGGGGTGCACACGGGCGACAGCATCACCGTGGCCCCTGCGCAGACCCTGACGGATCGGGAATACCAGACGATGCGCGATGCGGCCATCCGCATCATCCGCGAGATCGGGGTCGAGACCGGCGGCTCCAACATCCAGTTCGCCGTGCACCCCCGGACCGGGGAGATGGTGGTGATCGAGATGAACCCGCGCGTTTCGCGCAGCTCCGCCCTCGCCTCCAAGGCGACCGGCTTCCCCATCGCGAAGATCGCCGCGAAGCTCGCCGTCGGGTACACCCTGGACGAGATCCCCAACGACATCACGCGCGAGACCCGCGCCTCCTTCGAGCCCACCATCGACTACTGCGTCGTCAAGATCCCCCGCTGGACCTTCGAGAAGTTCCCCGGCGCCCGGGACCTCCTGACCACCTCGATGAAATCGGTGGGGGAAACCATGGCCATCGGCCGGACCTTCAAGGAGGCGCTCCAGAAGGCCGTCCGCTCGCTCGAGATCGGGCGCTCCGGCTTCGGGGCGGACAGCCCCCGAAGTTTCGAGCCGCCCCCGGACCCGCACGAGGTGGAAGAAAAGCTGATCCACCCGAACTCGCGGCGCCTCTTTTACATCCGCGAGGCCTTCCGCCTGGGAATGGACATCGGCCGGGTCCACGCCTTGACGCGCATCGACCCCTGGTTCCTCTTCCACCTGCAGCAGATCTTCGCGACGGAAAACCGCATCCGCGCGCGTGCCGCGGCCGGTGAACGGCTCGAGGACTGGGACGCCGGCGAATGGCAGGACGTCAAGGCCTGCGGCTTTTCGGACCGGCAGCTCGCCCTCCTGCACGGCATCACAGAAGAGGCCGTCCGGACCGTGCGCTTCGCCAAAGGGGTGGAGCCGGTCTACAAGCTGGTCGACACCTGCGCGGCGGAGTTCGAGGCCTACACACCCTACTTCTACTCCACCTACGAGCAGGAAAACGAGATCCGCCGCTCGGACCGGCGGAAGGTCATGATCCTCGGCGGCGGGCCGAACCGGATCGGCCAGGGGATCGAGTTCGACTACTGCTGTGTGCAGGCCTCGATGGCGCTCCGGGAACTCGGGATCAAGAGCATCATGGTCAACAGCAATCCCGAGACCGTGAGCACCGACTACGACACATCGGACAAGCTCTATTTCGAGCCGCTGACGACGGAAGACGTCCTCCACCTGGTGCGCCAGGAGCAGCCCGAAGGGGTCATCGTCCAGTTCGGCGGGCAGACCCCGCTCAACATCTCCGTGCCCCTGGCCGAGGCCGGCGTACCCATCCTCGGCACCTCCCCCGACAGCATCGACCGCGCCGAGGACCGCGAGCGCTTCCAGGTGCTTCTCCGGAAGCTCGGCATCCTCCAGCCCGAAAACGGCATCGCCGTCACCCCGGAGCAGGCCGTGCAGGTCGCCCGCACCATCGGATTCCCCGTGGTGGTGCGCCCGTCGTTCGTCCTCGGCGGCCGGGCCATGGAGATCGTCTATGACGAACAGGATCTCCTCTACTACATGACCTCGGCCGTGGACGTCTCGCCCGGGAAGCCCATCCTGATCGACCGTTTCCTCGAAGACGCCACCGAGATCGACGTGGACGCCCTGTCGGACGGGCGGGACACCCTGATCGGCGGGATCATGGAGCACATCGAGGAGGCCGGGATCCACAGCGGGGACAGCGCCTGCGTGCTCCCGCCCATGTCCCTCCCGCCCGCCGTCCTCGACGAACTGAAGCGGCACACCTGCGCCCTCGCGAGGGAACTCGGGGTGGTGGGCCTCATGAACATCCAGTATGCGGTCAAGGACGGCGTCGTCTATGTACTCGAAGTGAACCCGCGCGCCTCCCGCACCGTGCCCTTCGTCAGCAAGGCCACCGGCGTGCCGCTTGCGCGGCTCGCCACCCGGGTGATCATGGGGGCCGCGCTGAAGGATCTCGGGTTGAGGGAAGAAGCCGCTCCCGCGCACGTCTCCTGCAAGGAATCGGTCTTTCCCTTTTCACGCTTCCCCGACGTCGACACCGTGCTCGGGCCGGAGATGAAATCGACGGGCGAGGTGATGGGCATCGACGCGACCTTCGGGCGTGCCTTCGCGAAGTCCCAGCTGGCCGCCGGGCAGCGGCTTCCGCTCGCCGGCAGGGTGTTCGTGAGCGTCCGCGACTCCGACAAGCGCGACAGTCTGATCAAGGCGTCCCAGCTGCTGGCCGGGCTCGGCTTCGAGATCCTGGCCACGCACGGGACATCCCGTTTTCTGGAAGGGCACGGCATCGCCAACACCCCGGTCAACAAGGTCCGTGAAGGGCGGCCGCACATTCTCGACATGATCAAGAACAGGGAGATCGCCCTGGTGATCAACACCACCAGCAGCAAAAAGGCCGTTTCGGAATCCTCGGCCATCCGGCGGGCGGCCCTCGCCCTCGACCTCCCCTACACGACGACCCTCGCGGGCGCGAAGGCGACGGCGCTCGCCATCGAGGCCATGGTCCAGGGGGATCTGGCGGTGAAGACCATCCAGGAGTACCACACCCAACCTTAACCTCAAACCAGGGGAAGCGCTCCGGCAGGTTCGGCCCTGCCCCGGGTGCAGCAAGCCCCTTGAAACGATTGGAATCGAACCGTGCCGACCGATACCCGAGATCCGATGAAGCCCTGCGCGGATGGCCTCTGTCTGCGGCCCCACCTCCTTGAAGACCGGCCGCACGACGAGTGCGGCATCTTTGCCGTCTACAACCATGAGGACGCCGCCAAGCTGACCTATTTCGGCCTCTACGCCTTGCAGCACCGCGGGCAGGAAAGCGCCGGGATCGTCACCTCCGACGGCCGGCGCGTCCAGGAGCACAAGGCCATGGGGCTCGTCCACGACATCTTCGACGAGCCGATCCTGAACCGCCTCAAGGGGCACATGGCGCTCGGGCACGTGCGCTACTCCACGACCGGCTCCTCGCTCCTCGTAAACGCGCAGCCCTTCCGCGTCCAGTTCTCGGGCCATTCCCTCGCCATCGCCCACAACGGCAACCTCGTCAACGCCAGGCAGATCCGCTCGGAGCTCGAAGATCAGGGCTCCATCTTCCAAACCAGCATGGACAGCGAGGTGGTCCTCCATCTGGTCGCCAAAAGCCTGCGGGACGGCCTCGAAAAGGCCCTCACCGAGACCATGCAGCGGGTCAAGGGCGCCTATTCGATGGTCCTCATGACGGAAGACAGCCTCGTGGCGGTGAGGGATCCCAACGGATTCCGGCCCCTCTGCCTCGGGAAGGTCAACTCGAGCTACGTCATCACCTCGGAAAGCTGCGCCCTGGACCTGATCGAGGCCGAATTCATCCGGGAGATCGCCCCGGGGGAGATCCTCATCATCGACGCGGACGGGCTCCGGAGCATCCCGGCGGCCGTCTCCTGCCCCAAAAGCCAGTGCATCTTCGAGTTGATCTACTTCGCGCGGCCCGACAGCACGATCTTCGGACAGAACGTCTACCTCTTCCGCAAGCGGCAGGGCGAGCTGCTGGCGGAGGAATTCCCGCGCGACGTCGACTTCGTCATGCCCTTTCCAGACTCGGGCAATTACGCCGCCCTCGGCTATGCGCAGGCCTCGGGCCTCCCTCTCGAAATGGGCGTCATCCGGAACCACTACGTCGGCCGGACCTTCATCCAGCCCTCGCAGAGCATGCGGGACTTCGGGGTCAAGGTCAAACTGAACCCGGTGAAGGAGATGCTCAAAGACAGGCGGGTGCTGATCATCGAGGATTCCATCATCCGCGGCACGACGGCCCGCACCCGCATCCAGACGCTTCGCAAGATCGGGGCCCGCGAGGTGCACATGCTGGTCAGCTGCCCCCCGCACCGCTTCCCCTGCCACTACGGAATCGATTTCACCACCCGCGGCGAGTTGATCGCCGCCGAGAATTCGGTCGATGAGATCCGGGACTATATCGGCCTCGACAGCCTCGGCTACCTCCACATCGAAAACCTCGTCCGGGCCACCGTCATCCCGCGTTCCGAACTCTGCCTGGCCTGCTTCGACGGCTGCTACCCGGTCCCCATCGACGAGCAATTCTCGAAGACCTGCATGGAATAAACACACCAGAAGCGACAACAAAAGGGGGCGGCATTCTTTTTTGCAGGACAATGACTGCATCCGCCCCGCTTCCATTTTCTAACACCTTTCTTGCGTGATTCTAACATTCGCTGTATATTCTGCTGATTATTCACGTTTCGATCTGGAGTCCGCCGGGAAACGAGGCTTCGGGCACGAAACAGGTTCCAGATCAGTCCCACCCCTTCGCGGCGGGTCCCGGTCTGGCCAAGATGAGGGAAATCAAGCGGCTGCGCTGAGGCGTGCGGATAGGTCGCCGGACACGCCATCGCGCGGATGGACGCCCAGATTGAACCAAAAGATTCCTTTCGGACCGAAACGGCCGATGAAGGCGAAGAGCCATGCCGACACAACAGATCCTCGTCGTCGATGACGAAGCGGACATCCTGGAACTGGTCCGTTTCAATCTTTCCAGGGAAGGCTTCCAAATCACCTGTGCCGAAACCGGGGAGGAGGCCCTGAAGCTGGTCAAGGCAAACCCGCCGGACATCCTGCTCCTCGATCTGATGCTCCCGGGGATCGACGGGCTGGAGGTCGCCCGCCTGATCAAATATGATCCGAAGATCCGGCACATCCCGATCATCATGCTGACCGCCAAGGGAGAGGAGACGGACGTCGTCACCGGACTCGAGCTGGGGGCGGACGACTATGTCACCAAGCCGTTCAGCCCGCGCGTCCTGACCGCCCGGGTCAAGGCCGTGCTCCGTCGCAAAACCCCGCCTGAGCCCGACCCCGAAGGCGTGCTGCGAATCCACGACCTCGTCATCCACCCCGGGCGGCACGAGGTCCTCCTGAACGGCGAACCGCTGCAGCTGACCTTCAGCGAATTCGAGATCCTGAATTATCTGGCCCGCAGGCCCGGCTGGGTCTTTACGCGCGCACAGATCGTCGATGCGGTTCGTGGAGACGACTACCCGGTTACGGACCGATCGGTCGACGTCCAAATCGTCGGCCTTCGGAAAAAACTCGGGGGCGCAGGACACTACATCGAAACGGTGCGCGGCGTCGGGTACCGCTTCAAGGAATAGATCGATGGCGAAAAGAAGGCGGCTCATCTGGCAGCTCTACCCTTCCTATCTTCTCATCACCCTCCTCTCTATCATGGCCTCCGCCTGGTTCGCCACACACCTGCTCACCGGTTTCATCTTCGACCAAGCCCTCCAGGACCTCGGCATCCGCGCCGGCATGGTCTCCCCCCAGATCCTGCAACACCTCGATCCGCTCAACGAAGCTGCGGTCGATCAGTTTTGCAAGACCACCGGACGGATGAGCACCACCCGGCTGACGGTCCTCTTGGCCGACGGCCGGGTCATCGGCGACTCCCGTGAAGATCCGGGCAACATGGACAACCATCTCGACCGGCCCGAGATCAAGCAGGCAGCCGTCACAGGATTCGGTCACGTCCAGCGCTTCAGCCGCACAACGGATTACCATTTTCTGTATGCAGCCCTGCCCCTTTTCAAGGAAGGCCGCATGATGGGTTTCGTGAGGGCCGCCACCCCGATCGATCACATCAAGGAAACGGTCCGGAAAGCGAAGGTGCGAATGGTCGAGGGCGGAGTGCTGACGGCGGTTCTCGCTGCCCTTCTGGCCTTTCTGGTCTCGCGCCGGACCGTGCGCCCCATGAATATCCTCAGGGAATGGGCCGAAGGACTTTCGGCTGGAAACGCCCCATCGAGGCCCCCTGTTGAAAAGGGCGGAACGGAAATCGCCTCCCTGGCGGAAGCGATTTACGGGATGGCCCTGGAGCTCCGCGGCCGTATCCTTGCCGCCACCCAGCAGCGCAACGAAATGGAGGCGATCCTGGCCAGCATGGCAGACGGTGTGATCGCACTCGATATGGACGAACGGATCTTGACCCTGAACGCTGCGGCGGGGGTCATGCTCGGATGGACCCCGCAGGATGCACGCGGACGCAGCCTTCAGGAGGTGGCCCGCTACCCGGGCCTGCAGCGGTTCGCGAGGGACACCATCGAGCAGCGCAGGCCCATCGAACAGGAACTGGTCCTGGCCGGCAATACCCAGCGCTTTCTGAAAGCCGGCAGTTCGATCCTCCGCGACGGGGAGGGCCGGCAAATAGGCGTCCTCATCGTCCTGAACGATGTGACCCGGCTGCGTCAACTGGAGAATGTGCGCCGGGATTTCGTCGCCAATGTCTCCCATGAGCTCAGAACCCCCTTGACGGCGATCAAGGGATTCGTGGAAACCCTGAAGGAAGGCGCCCTCACGGAGCCGGAAAACGCACAGAGGTTCCTCGGGATTATCGAGAAGCACGTGGCCCGCCTCGAAGCCATCATCAAGGACCTGCTGAGCCTGTCGCGGATCGAAAAAGAGACGGAAAGCGGGGAGGTTCGTCTGACCAGAGGGCGGCTGCTCGACGTCATTCAGACGGCGGTGCAGGTCTGTGCAGAACCCGCCCGGCTGAAGGACATCCGGTTGGACATCCGCTGCCCGGCGGATCTCGAGGTCGGCATGGACCCCCTGAGGCTCGAGCAGGCCATCGTCAACCTCCTGGACAATGCCATCAAGTACAGCGACCCGGGCAAAGAGGTGCGGATCGAGGGCCACACAACACCCGAGGGCGCCGAACTCCGAATCAGCGACCAAGGCTACGGCATCCCGAAGGAACACCTCTCGCGCATCTTCGAGCGCTTCTACCGCGTCGACAAGGCACGCAGCAGGCAGGAGGGGGGGACGGGACTGGGCCTGGCCATCGTGAAGCACATCGTCCAGGCCCACGGCGGCCGATTGGAGGTCGAAAGCACGTTGGGCAAAGGCAGCACCTTCAACATCGTCCTCAAAGAACCCCCGCCCGCCCGCGCCGGGTGACTTGCGGAGGCGCCCCGGAGCTCCCCCGGACCCACCCCCATCCGGGGATCAACCGATGATCTCATAGCTGGAGGCATCCTGCACCCATGGATTTGGAACGGAAGACCATTCTGTTCGTCTGTACGCACAACTCCGCCCGATCGCAAATGGCCGAGGCGCTCGTCAACCATCTCTACGGCGACCGCTATCAGGCCTTCAGCGCCGGCACCGAACCGACAGAGGTCCACCCGATCGCCCGCCGGGCGATGTCAGAGCTCGGGATGGATCTCAGCCGGCAGCAGTCGAAATCGATCGACCGTTTCCTGGGCCGGGATTTCGACTGGGTCGTCACCCTTTGCGACCATGCGCGCGAGTCGTGCCCGGTCTTCCCGGCCGGATACAAGCGGGTCCACATGGGCTTCAGGGACCCGGCCGCCGCCCAAGGGGATGACGAGGAAACGCTCGAGGCCTTCCGAACGGTGCGGGACGAGATCAAGGAATGGTTCGAAAAGACGGTCCTGCGGACGGATGAATGATCGGCGGCAGCCGGATCCCCGTCATTACAAAAGCCTGTCGAGGATCTCGAAAAACCGCGCCGCATCGGCTTCGTCGTTGTAGAAATGGGGTGAGAGGCGGATCAGGCCGCCCCGCTCCGAGACGAGCACACGCTCTTTCAGCATGGCCTTGAAGAGGAGCAGCGCCTCCCCGCGCGGGCGGAAGGTCAGGATGCCCGAACGCTCGGCGGGAGACATCGGCGTCACGGTTTCGAGGCCCCTTTCCGAAAGCCCCGCGGCCAGAAGATCGTTCAGCTGGAAAATGCGGCGCCGGACCGTGTCGATCCCCGCCTCCAGGAGGAGCTCGACGGCAGCGCCCAGTGCGTAGATGCCGGAGACATTCGGCGTACCGGGTTCGAGTTTGGCGGCGCCGGACTTGAGTTGGTAACGGATGTTGAAAAAATCCTCTTCATTCTCGACGCTCCTCCAGCCGATCTGCGTCGGGTGGAGCCGGCGGAGCGTCTCCCGGTCCACATAGAGCATCCCGCATCCCAGGGGACCCAGGAGCCACTTGTGCCCCCCCGCCGCGAGGAAATGAATCCCTGATGACCGCACATCGATCGGCAGCACCCCGAGGCTCTGGATCGCATCGACGCAGAAAAGGAGGCCCTCCTCCCGGCAAAGCCCGCCGAGGGCCTGCAAGTCGGAGGCGCCACCGGTCAAAAAATCCACCGAACTGACCGCCAGAAGCCGCGCCCCTTTCCTGAGCGCCCTGCGGACATCGCCCGGGTCCACGATCCCCTCTCGGCGCTCCACGAAGATCACCTGGACCCCCTTTCTCTCGAGATCGAGCCAGGGGTAGATGTTGGACGGGAAGTCAGGGCGTGACACCAGGACCGCGTCGCCCGGCCGCCAGTCGATCCCTCCCGCGACCGCGCTCAGCCCCTCGGATGTGTTGCCGACAAAGGCGATTTCCTGATACTCCGCGCCGATCAGCCGCGCCAGGAGCCCGCGGACCTCGCCGATCCGCTTCATCCACTCCGGGAACATGACAATCCCGTGGTGCACCCTGTCTTCGTTCAGACGGGCCAGCTCCGCCGCCACGCGCCGCGGCATCGGCGAGACGGCTGCGTGGTTCAGGTAGGTATAGGAGCGGGTGACCGGAAATTCTTCTCTGATCGTCATCTGATCTCTCATATCGATTCCCCTTCGTCCCGATCGAGCACCGGACGTGAGATCGCGGCCGAGGCCGGATTGGACACAGCCATTCGCATCTGGTATGCTGCCAGGGTTGACGGACCTTTGAAAAACGCCCATCTGCTGCACTGGGCTCATCCCGCGCCACGGCGGCGCACCTGTGTGTGCGCCTCATTCCGAGGCGTTCCGCAAGCCCTGCATCCGGCCATTTTTCCGCCGCTTGTACACAAGGGATTTTTCAACAGGCTGCTAAAGGTCCCGATGAAATGGAAACCCTCAGGGTAGAGGCGCCCCGTTCCCAATCAACCACAATCGGTCCTGATCCGCAAGGGCTCTTTCCCTGCGGCGCCGGCGCCTTGCGCGCCGTAGCCACGCGGGATCCGGCCGTGATGCGGGCAGAGGAGGCCGGATGAACCCCATCTTCGAACGGCTTGCGGAAAACCCGCGGATCTTCCGCCGGCTCTTGAACCTGTGGTTTCCCTATCTCGGCGCCGGGATACACGTCGAAAGGATCCGTCCGGACTGGCGCCGGATCGACGTACGCATGCGGCTGCGCTGGTACAACCGCAACTATATGGGGACCCACTTCGGGGGGAGCCTCTTTGCCATGACCGATCCGTTCTTTGTCCTCATGCTGATCAAGAACCTCGGCAAGGGCTACTGGGTGTGGGACATCGATGCCCGGGTGCGCTTCATCGCACCGGGCCGCGGGACCGTCCGCGCCCGTTTCGCGCTTTCGGAGGCGGTCGTCGAACAGACCCGGCTCGCAGCCGCCGGCGGAGAGAAGGTCCTGCAGACGTTTACGGCCCGGGTGTTCGACGAAAAGGGCGACTGTGTAGCCGAGGTCGAAAAAACCATTTATATCCGCCGGAAAAAGCACCGATCACGCTGAGCCGCTCAGGGGCGAGGCGCTCCTCGTAAACATCTGCCATTTGTTCAAATAGGGGATAGCACCTCAAGGGGAATCGAGCACCCTGCAGACGGGCTCCCTCCGGAATGCCGGCCGGACTGTATTTCCAGGGCCTGATCGGACGGTCATCCAACCGGCCGCCTGAGGTCCCGGGTGTCGCGTGAAAAGCAGTACAACAGGGTGACAGCCGTCAGACACCCGCTGCAGAGCAGGAGCGCCGCGCTGAAGGCGGCCGGCCCTTGCGAATCCCCGGGAAAGATCCTCTGCATGAAGGCCCCGAGGCCATGCAGAAACGCCGCCGGGCCGATCATGGTGAAAAAGTTGATGCCCGTCATGGCCATGCCCGCCATCTCGGACGGCATCCGCTCCTTGATATGGGTGTACATGAGCTGACCCGAGGCCCGGAACATCCCGAGGGTCGTGATCAGCAGGGCCAACCAGACGAAGGCCATACCGGCGGGCAGGATGGCGAGGATTCCGGTCATCGCCGCAAAGGTCACCAAGCCGAGCACGATGATCCATTTGCGCGTGCGGACGAGACGGTCCGAAACTCCCCCCCAGAACGGGCTGCCCAGGATCATGCCGACGTTCAGGAGAAAAATCAGGTTGCCCGTCTGCACCGGCGTGAGGCGCATCACCTCCATCAGATACGGACCCGCCCAAAGGGTCTGGAAGGAGGCGAAGATGCCGTACCCGACGAAGCTCCCCATCGATATGATCCAGTAGTCGCGGTTTTTCAGCAGCACGGCAAGACGGGCGATGGAATGCCCGCCCCCGCCCGCTGCACCCTTTTCAGCCCTGTCTTTCCCCTCATTCGGGGCGTCCCGGACGACGGCGTACAGGCCGGCGACAAGGACCAGGTTCACCGCAGCCACCGTCAGAAAGGCCCAGCGCCACCCCACGAGATCGACCAGAAGGACCAGGGGGGTCGTGGCCGCCATGTTGCCGATCGTCCCGATAGCGAAAACGATCCCCGATAGGGTGGCGAAGTAGACGGGGCTGAACCAGCTTGTCATGAGCTTGAGCGTCCCCATCAGGTTGCAGGCCATCCCGATCCCCAGGAGAAGACGCCCGAACACCCCCATCGAAAGGGAATGCGCCGAGGCGAAGACCACCGCCCCGACGACCCCTGCAATGGAGAGCCCGGTCATCATCCTGCGGGCGCCGACCCGGTCGAGGAAGATGCTGATAGGGATCTGCGTCAGGGCGAAGGCATAGAAAAACGCCGCCGAAAGGAAGCCGAGCTCGGCCGTGTCGAGACCTAGATCGGCCGTCAAATCCGGTGCGATGACCGCATTGGTCGCCCGATAGAATTGGGACAGAAAAAAGTTGGCCGCTGTGATGGCGAATATCGCCCAGCGGCGCTGCTGGTCGTTTAAAGTCGGCAAAGCGTGCGAGCCCTCCCTTACGGTTATTCCGGCCACCCGGGAGCATATATCCAACCGGAGCCGATTTGCAATGATCATCCGGGAGGCCGCATGCCCAGGCATGAATTTTCCCAAACATCTGCAAGAATACCGTATAATTTTAGTGGTATTTTCGAATAACCGCGGTTTTTTCCCTTCGGATCCGGCGCCACGCCCCGAGGGTCCCGAAAACGGGGACCCCGGCCGCAGCGGAAGAAGGCCGTAGCGGACGGCCTCGGTCGTGGGCGGAACAGGGCAGGCTTCCGGGCCTGTAAGCGCCCCGTCGACAGGGGTCGCTCTTTCATCAATCGCCGCGAGCGATGGCTTCGAGACGGAGTGAAGCCCGTGAAGAACACCTTTCCAGAATCCCCAGACAGAACGGCCGAAATGCACAGGCCGGATGTCTCCGTCGAAAACACCCTTCGCTCTTCCGAGGCCTTCGCAGCGCCGAATCGGAAGGATTACATCCAAACGCAGAAGGCCTCGCACGGCCGAAAGATCTTCGGGGTCTTCCCCGGCCACTACCCGCGCGAACTCCTCTGGGCCTTCGACATCCTGCCCGTCGAGATATGGGATCCGCCGATCGAAACCAGCCGGGCGGACGCGCATCTGCAGTCCTACATCTGCCCGGTCGCAAAGCGCGGGCTCGAACTGATCCTCGACAGCCGCGCGCGGGGCCTCGACGGCGTCCTTTTCCCGCACCTCTGCGATACGCTCCAGAACCTGGCATCTCTCACCGCCCATTACCTCCAGCCGGATCTTCCGGTCTACTTCTTCTACACGCCCAAATCGACGTGCCCGGCCCCGTCCTGGAAGTATTACATCCAACAGACCAGGGGGCTGGCCGAACGGCTCGCCGAGCGCTTCGGCCCCCTCGACCCGGCGCAGTGGGCGGCGCGTTCGGCGCAGGCGCTCGAGCTGGACCGGGCGCTCGAGGCGCTCTACGCCCTCAGGGCAGGCGGCCGTCTCGTCTGCTCGAACGCGGCGTTCTACAGCTTCATCCGCCAGGCCGAATACCTGCATCCGGACGATTTCCTTCCGCGGATCGAGCGCTTCCGGGCGGTCTGCGAAGGGAAGGCCACGGGCGGCAAAAGGGTGCTCCTGAGCGGCATCCTTCCGAACCCGCCGGAGACCCTCGAAGCCCTGGACGACCTCGGGGTCCGGGTGGCGGATGACGACCTCCTCGATGCCGGCCGCCGCATACCGGCCCACGCGCCCCGCTCGGCCGACCCCTGGGAGCGCGCGGCCGAGCGCTTCTTCGCCCTCCCCCCCTGCAGCACGGGCTCGTCCCCTCTGAAGGCGCGCCTCGAGCGGCTGGCCGCCATGGTCCGGTCGGCCTCGGCCGGCGGCGTCATTTTCTGGACCGTCAAATTCTGCGAACCGGAGGCCTTCGATCTGCCGGAGCTCCGTTCGGGCCTCAAGCGCCTCGGCATTCCCTCGCTCGTGATCGAAAGCGCCCTCGACGAAGGGCTGACCGGCCAGACGGCCACGCGGCTCGAGGCCTTTCTGGAGATGCTTCCCTGAATGGAGAGACCATGACCCTTCTGCCTGCCATCCGATACCGCTTCATGAAGGACATCGGCGCACCGGCCGCCATGCGCTTCGCAAAAATGGGGAAGAAACGGCCTGCGCGCCCGCCCGACCCCCTGTTCGCACCCCCCTTGGCTGCCACCCGGCGCCTCAAGGAGCTCATCAGCCGCCATTATTTTCTCTCCCGGTACACCCGGGGGGCGATGCCCGTCGCCTGGGTCACGAGCGGCGCGCCGGTCGAGATCCTGCGCCCTTTCGGCTATTACACCCTCTACCCCGAAAACCACAGCGCCCTGTGCGGCGCCCAGAAGGTCGGCGGGCGCATGTGCGCCCATGCCGAAGAGCACGGCTACAGCCCCGATCTCTGCTCCTACGCGCGCATCGACCTCGGGCACGCGCTCACCGGAAACACCCCCGTCGGGCGGCTCCCCCGGCCGGACCTTCTCTTCGCTTCGAACAACATCTGCCAGACCGTGCTTTACTGGTACAAGATCCTGGCGGCGCGTTACGGCATCCCGCTCATTCTTTTCGACACCCCTTATCGCTTCGCGGACGCGGAGGGCGGGCCGGACCTCGAATACATGGTGGGGCAGATGGAGGCCATCATCCAGCAGCTCGAGGGCATCAGCGGACGGCGCTTCGACCGGGAGGCCTTTTCGCGGACCATCGACCTCGCAAAAGAAACCTCGCTTCTCTGGGGGCGGGTGCTCGCCACGATGAAGGCCCGACCGGCCCCCATGACCATCTTCGACGCCTTCGCCCACATGCTGCCGATCGTGTCCCTCCGCGGCCTGGAATCGGCCCGGGGCTACTACCGCCTGCTCCTGGAAGAACTCGAGGAGCGCGCAGAGCGGGGCGTTGGCGCCATCCGCGAGGAGCGCAAGCGCCTCATGTGGGACAATATCGCCATCTGGCCCCGGATGCGGGAGCACGCGAATCTCTTCGCCTCGCACGGGATGGCCTTCGTCACCGCCACCTACACGAACGCCTGGGCGGAGACCACCCCCCTGCTCGACCCGGGACGCCCCCTGGAGTCCTTGGCGAAGGCTTACAGCTGTGTTATCCTGAATCATCATCTAGAGCACCGGCTGAAGCTCATGGAGCGTCTGATCCGCGAATACCGGGTCGACGGGCTGGTGATCCACTCGGCCCGGAGTTGCAAGCCGTACTCCGTCGGCCAGTACGATATCAAACGCCTCCTCCTCGAACGCCTATCGATCCCCTCGGTGGTCATCGAGGCCGACATCGCCGATGAGCGGGCATACGCCGAGGAGCAGACCCGCACGCGCCTCGAGGCCTTTTTCGAGGCGCTCGAAGAGGAATAAAGGAAAGAACGATGCACTATGCCGCCGGCATCGACGTCGGATCCCTCAGCACAGAGGCCGTCATTCTGGACTCAGAGGCCCGCATCGTCGGGGAAAGCATCCTGGAGACCGGATTCCACAGCACCCGGGCGGCCGAAAAAGCCTTCGAAGCCGCCCTCGCCCATGCCGGCCTGCCGGCTGAGGCCATCGAGACCGCCGTGGCGACGGGCTACGGGAGGATATCGGTCCCCTTTGCCGCCAAACGCATCACGGAGATCTCCTGCCATGCCCTGGGGGCGTGGCGTCTTTTTCCGGACACAGGGACCGTGATCGACATCGGCGGGCAGGACTCGAAGGTGATTCAGGTGGGGACAGAGGGGAGGGTCCTCGATTTCACCATGAACGACAAGTGTGCAGCCGGAACCGGCCGCTTCCTGGACGTAATGGCCGCCAAGCTGGAGGTCCCGCTCGAGGACCTCGGACGCCTCTCCCTCGAGGCGCGCGGTGAAGCCACAATCAGCAGTGTGTGCACCGTCTTCGCGGAGAGCGAGGTGGTCTCGCTCGTAGCGCGGAACCACCCCAGGGAGGAGATCATCCGCGGCATCCACCGCTCCATCGTGCACCGCGTCGTCAGCATGGTAAGGGTCGTCGGCGTCCAGGGCCAGGTCACGATGACCGGGGGCGTGGCCCTCAACCAAGGGGTGGTCGCCCTGCTTTCGGAGGAACTGGGCCGCCCCGTCCGGGTGCCCGCCGAACCGCGCACCGTGGGGGCCTTCGGGGCCGCTCTGCACGCCCTCAAAGGCGGCGCCTGAGGCGGCCCGGGGTCCTATCGCCCCTGCGGGCCGGAACCGAGTTCACTCCCACTCGATGGTCGCCGGGGGCTTGGAGGAGATGTCGTAGACGACGCGGTTCACCCCCTTGACGCTGTTGATGACCCGATTGGAGATGCGGCCCATCACCTGATAGGGGATCCGCGACCAGTCGGCGGTCATGGCATCCAGGCTGTCCACGACGCGCACGGCGATCACATGCTCGTAGGTGCGCTCATCCCCCATCACGCCGACGGTCCGGACGGGCAGCAGCACGGCGAAGGACTGCCACACCTTTTCATAAAGCCCGGCGTTGCGGATCTCTTCGATCACGATCGCGTCGGCCGCGCGCACAATCTCCAACCGTTCGCGGGTCACCTCGCCGAGGATCCGCACGGCAAGGCCCGGGCCGGGGAAAGGCTGGCGCATGACCATCTCCCGGGGGAGGCCGAGTTCGACCCCCACCTGGCGCCCCTCGTCCTTGAACAGTTCGCGCAGGGGCTCGATCAACTCGAGATTCATCTGTTCAGGCAGCCCCCCCACGTTGTGATGGCTCTTGATCGTCGCCGAAGGCCCTTTGAAGGAGACGCTCTCGATCACGTCGGGGTACAGGGTTCCCTGGGCGAGATAGCGCGCGTCGCCCAACTCCTTGGCCTTCTGCTCGAAGACGGCGATGAACTCCCGGCCGATGATCTTGCGCTTCCGCTCGGGGTCGGTGACCCCCTCCAGACAGGCAAGGAAGTGGTCCGAGGCATCCACCAGATGGATGTCCATCCCGTAGTGCTCGCCGAAAAGCTCCATCACCTCCCGGGCCTCGTTGAGGCGCAGAAGACCGTTGTCCACGAAGATGCAGCTCAGCTGCGGCCCGATGGCCTTGTGGAGCAGGACGGCCGTCACCGAGGAGTCGACCCCCCCGGACAGTCCGCAGATGACCCGGTCGTCTTGGATCCGTTCACGCAGGCTGCGGATGGTCCGGCGCGCAAAGGACGCCATGGTCCAGGTGGGTTCGCACCCGCAGATCGTGTAGAGGAAATTCTTGAGGAGCCGGGTGCCGTCCGGGGTGTGGACCACCTCCGGGTGGAACTGCACCCCGAAGATGCGCCGGGAGGGGTCCGCCATCGCCGCCACCGGGCTGTTGCGGCTCCCGGCCAGTGCGGTGAACCCGGCGGGCATGGCCTCGATCCGGTCCCCGTGGCTCATCCAGACCATCATCCGGCCTTCCTGTTCACCGAGCCCGTGAAACAAGTCCGTGTCGTCCTGGATATCGATCGTCGCATGGCCGTATTCCCGATCCTCGGCCCGCGTCACCTGGCCCCCGAGCAGGAAGGTGATGGACTGCATCCCATAGCAGATGCCCAGGATCGGTACGCGCATCTCCAGGATCTCACGCCGCAGCATCGGCGCATCGGCGTCATAGATGCTCGCAGGCCCCCCCGAAAGGATGATCCCCTTCGGGGCATACGCCTCGATCTTTTCAAGCGCCAGGTTGAAAGGGTGAATTTCGCAGTAGACCTGCGCCTCCCGTACGCGGCGCGCGATGAGCTGGGTGTACTGCGACCCGAAGTCCAGGATCAGGATCTTTTGCTTGTAAAGTTGACTGCTCATGAATCCATCCGTCTCCGTCTGTTCCGCAAGGGTCTTGACCCGTTCGGGCCCCGGCGGGTTTCAGGGCCCTCCATCGCCTACTCGATCCGGTAATTGGGCGCCTCTTTGATGATGATGACATCATGGACATGGCTCTCTCTCAAGCCCGCCGGGGTGATCTGGACAAACTCCGCACGCTCCTGGAGGGTCCGGATGTCGGGGCACCCGAGGTAGCCCATCCCGGCCCTCAGTCCACCGACCAGCTGATAGATCGTGTCGGCCAATGGCCCACGATACGGGACCCGGCCGACGATCCCTTCCGGGACCAGCTTCTTGTCGGATTCGGCCTTTTCCTGGAAATAGCGGTCTTTGCTCCCCTCCTTCATGGCCTCGAGGGATCCCATGCCGCGATAGACCTTGTAGCTCCGGCCCTGATAAAGGATCGTCTCGCCGGGGCTCTCCTCCGTCCCGGCGAAGAGGCTCCCGATCATGACCGAATCGGCGCCGCCTGCCAGGGCCTTGGTCAAATCCCCGGAAAACTTGATGCCGCCGTCCCCGATGAGCGGCACACCGGCCTTGCGGCAGGCCTCGGAGCAATCCATGATGGCCGTCATCTGTGGAACGCCGACCCCGGCAACGACCCGGGTCGTGCAGATCGAACCCGGCCCGACTCCGACCTTGACCGCGTCCGCGCCCGCATCGATCAGGGCCCGCGCGCCGTCGGCCGTCGCGATATTGCCGGCCAGCAACTCCAGATCTCCGTAGCGCTTCTTGATCATCGCGACCGCCTCGATCACCATGGCCGAGTGCCCGTGCGCGGTGTCCACCACCAGCACGTCCACATTGGCCCCGATGAGTGCAGCCACCCGCTCCATCATGTCGCCCCCGATGCCGACGGCCGCCCCGACCCGTAGCCGCCCGAGCGTATCCTTGCAGGAATTGGGGTACTTCTTGATCTTCTCGATGTCTTTGATCGTGATCAGGCCTCTGAGCTTCCCCTCCTCGTCCACGACCAGCAGTTTCTCGATGCGGCGGGCATGCAGGATGGCCTTCGATTCCTCCAGCGTGATCCCCATCCGGGCCGTGGCGAGATTGTCTTTCGTCATGACGGCCTGGACTTCCTGGTCGAGGTTGGTCTCGAAGCGCAGGTCACGGTTGGTGATGATGCCGACCAGGTTGCCGTCCTTGACGACCGGTACCCCGGAAATCCGGTACTTTTCCATGATGGCGACGACATCGTGAAGCCGGCTCTCCGGCTCGATGGTGATTGGATCGATGATCATCCCGCTTTCGGACTTCTTGACCTGTTCGACCTCCAGGACCTGCCGCTCGATCGGCATATTCTTGTGGATGAACCCGAGGCCCCCCTGCCTGGCCATCGTGATGGCGGTGTCCGCCTCGGTCACCGTATCCATCGCCGCGCTCACGATCGGGATATTCAGGGCGATATTCCGCGAAAGCCGGGTCGTGACATCCACCTCCGCAGGCAGAACCTTGGACTGGGCCGGCACGAGAATGAGGTCATCGAATGTGTAACCGAATGCAATGTCCTTATGATGCATGTTTTTCCCCCTTCAACTGATCCATCAGAATCCCTTCGAGCAAATCGGACAGACTGACCGTCATAACCGAGGCGTCGAGGTGCTCCATCACCTGCATGATGCAAAGCGTCCCCGCCAGGATGACCGGGGCGCGTCCGGCGTCCAGGCCGGTCATGCGCGCCCTCTCGGAGACCTTCAGACGCCTCATCTCTTCGAACAACGCCGTGAGCGCGGGCTTTTCGACACGCAGTCCGTTGACCGTCGAGGCATCGATCCGCTCGACCGGCAGGCCGTGCAGCATCGCAGCCAGGGTCACGGCGGTCCCCCCCGTTCCGGCAAGCCGCGGGGAGGCGCCGCGGGCGGGCTTGAGAATCGGTTCGGTAGCCCGGTCAACCGCGCGCCGCAGCATCTCGATCTCGTGCTCGAGAGGCGGGTCGGCAGCGAAATGCGCCTCGGTCAGCACCGCTGCACCGATTGGAACCGAAAAAACCTCCGTACCCGCCTCCCCGCCGATCATGAACTCGGTGCTGCCGCCGCCGAGGTCAAAAACAACAAAGGGCCCCTTTCCCATGCCAAGGGCCCATAACACCCCGCTCGCCGTGAAGCGGGCCTCTTCTTCCCCCGAAAGCAGCCGGAGGCGGAAACCCGTCGCGCCGGCCAGCCGCCGCAGGAAATCCTGCCCGTTGGACGCCTCTCTCAGAACGCCGGTGCCGATCACGACAAACCGCTCGACGCCTGAGGCGCCGGCCCGGTCCCGAAAACCCCTGAGCGCGGCCACGGCCCTGTCGAGGGCTTCGCCGCTCAGCCTTCCGCCGTTCGATCGCATCCCCTCGGCAAGGCGCACATACACGCGGTCCCGAAGCGTCTCACGCAGCACTCCGGGCGCCGCCCCCCAACCCCCCACCAGCATACGGGCGGTGTGGGTCCCGAGTTCGATGACGGCCAACCTTCCGCTCATGAACAAACGGCCAAACGATCCTGCAACCTCGCCGGCGCAAGGGCTCGATGCCTTTCGTGAAGGCCGCTTATCGTGTAAAATTCGAATCGCATTTTTTCACGTATTTTAACATGCTTCTTTGGCGTTGAACACCGGGAAGTTTCAGCATGTGAGGGTTCCCCCATCACGGCGGAGTTTCTCCCTTAAAAACGGCGATTTCCCAACGATAGGCAGAAAATCAAGCGGTTGCGCGGAGGCGTACGCATAGTACGCCGCACAAGCAAGCGCGCAGATTGACGCCGAGATTGGGCAAAAACACAATTTCCGGCTGGAAATTAGCAAACACGCTGCCTATTTGCAAGAAACAAAACCCTCCCTCTCTCGCCCGGGCCCCTGGTCTCATTCGGTGACGGCCCCCCGGCACCCGGGGACGCTGGCACCGGCTCCCGCGAAATTCGCGCCGATCAAGCATCGGCGGGATTTCCGCACCTCCACCAAACCCAAAAACTGCTTGACAAAACGCGACCATTTCCGCTAGAAATGCCCCTGTGAAATTTCCGATGGTTTTGTAAGTATTTACAAGCCTGATGAAACCCCAATGCGATCACAAGGCTGTGCCTTTATGTATCTTGACCTTTCACAGGGTGCTGTCAGTCGACCGGTTTTGCCGTGTTCGGCTCACAGCCCGCCGTCGGATGAACCATTCCGGATGGCGACCCCGTCGCTCGCTGTGCGGCGGAGGCGCCCCCTCCCTTATTATTCCTGTCTCGCAATCCAGGGAGATCCGGTCCTGCGCCGGTGCTGTTGCCGGTAAGAGCGGAAGCGGATGCGCCCGATCTGCCGGGGAGGGAGATTTTTGCAGTCAGGAAGAGGCGCATCGGGGACAGCGGACTATGGCTGCAGGCGGAACGCGGATGTCTAAAGGATTTGTATCGTTTTCACTCCATGGCGGTGCAGGATTTCGCCGCCCACGGGGTGCGTTATCGACAATGAAAGCGATTCCTGTGTTCGTCACGAGAAAAATGATTTCCGGGCAGAACTCCGTTTTTGATCCGGAAATGACCATTTTCTGTCAATATCAAGGAAATCGAACCGTTGCGCGGAGGCGATCTGCAAGCCGCCGCACAAGCAAGCGTGCAGATTGACGCAGAGACCGGCAAAGAAATCCATTCCCGGATGGGGACGTTTGTTGGGAGAGGCGGAGAATTTTACCCCTGGAACCACTCGCTTGATGAAGGGATACTGGTATGGGATCCAAATCTGAGAAAATGATCGCTTACTGCCTTGCAGCGGTACTGCTGGTCGTCGGTGTCGTTTCCTACGTCGCATCGGCGCACCAGAAACCGGATGAACTCGTGAGGATCATGCTGCAGAACAGCGCCGGCGGCGTTCTCTTCACCCACATGAACCACGCCTCGGAAGATGAATACGGGATCGCCTGCACCGACTGCCATCATGCCTGGGATGAAGACCCGGAGACCTCCCCGGGCCGTTGCAGCGAATGCCACGAGCCTGAGAGTGAGGATCCCATGAAGTCGTCCGATGCGTTTCACATGTTGTGCCAAGGGTGCCATGAGGACGGGGGCAGCGGCCCTGTTGAATGTGGTGAATGCCATGTGTTTCAGTAGCGATTCGAGCTGCGGGCACTGCGAACCCTTGCTGCCCGTCGATTGGGTGAGGAGGTGTTTATGTTGAAGAGATCCTTTCTCAGCCTGACAAAGCCCAGGCTGAAATCCCCGGTTTTGTGGACCGAGGCGTCCACCGCGCCGCTGGAGATGCCCACCCCGCAGACCGGAACTTTCTTTTTCCCGCAGCAGGGCCCCCTCAAGGATACCCTCGGCCTGCGCCCTGGAGACACCATCAGGACGGGGCAAAAACTCTCATCGATCCTTGACGACAAGCGTTTTCTGGTTTCCCCGCTCACGGGGGCGATCCGTGCGATCGACGAATACACCGGATACATGGGCCAAAAATACACCTCGTTCGCGGTGGACATCAAACCGGAAGACGAATGGGACCCCGGTTTCGGCGAAAAGGTCGACCGGGGCGATTTCGAGGGCGCCGTAGCCCATTTGAGCAATCTCCCGGGGGGCGATATCTTTGAACCCCTCGCTGCCGTCAATGACCGGACGGCGACGATTCTCATCAGCGCCCTCGAGAATGACCTGTTCGTCGCAAACAACCGCCATGCCTTGACCGGCGCTGCCGATGCCCTTAAAAACGGCATTGCACAGCTCAAGGGGGCGGCGCCCTCCGCCAGGGTTCTCCTTGCAGCCCCCTCCGATCTCGGCGGCGCGGCGAACCGCGCCGGGGCAGAGGTCCACCTGATCGATCCGATTTACCCGGAGACGCTCAAGCCCCTGCTTATACGAAGACTCCTCGGCAAGACCGGCGGGGGCGAGCGGGCAGGGTCGGGCGCCGTCTTCGTCACGGCTGATGCCGTGGCCCTCTTGGGGGAGGCGTTCAGCCTGAAGCGCATCCCGGTTTACAAGGTCTTCAGCGTCTTCGATAAGACCATGAGACCTCATCAAGTCAAGGCCCGGGTCGGCGCACCGATCCGCAATGTCCTCGAGGTGCTTCAACTCTCGACGGAACACGGAGACAGGCTGATCAGCGGCGGTCTGATGCGGGGGCAGGCGCTTTTTTCCGAGGATTTTCCAATCCTCCTGAGCACAACCGGTCTTCTCCTGCAGGACAAACTGCAGGTCAAGAGTGCAGATGACACGCATTGTGTGAACTGCGGGGAATGTGTTCGTGTCTGCCCTGCAAGAATACCAGTGAACATGCTGGTCCGTTTTCTCGAAAACAGACTCTACGATGAGGCCGAACGGGACTGGGACCTCTTCTCCTGCATCGAGTGCGGCCTTTGCAGCTATGTCTGCATCGCTCATATCCCGCTCTTTCACTACATCATGCTCGGCAAATACGAGATTGCCCAGATGAGGGGCGAGGAGGAAGCCCATGCTTAACCAGAAACTCTTAGTCGGCTCGCATGCCCCCTTCTGGCACAACGGCAGCAGCCTCTCCAACAAGAATGCCAACATCTTGCTGGCTGCCTTGCCTGCGGTCGCCATGGGCGTTTACCAGTACGGGATCCCCGCCCTGGCCGTGCTGGCGCTGAGCGTCGCCTCAGCTATGATCTGGGAGTGGCTCTTCAACCTCGCAGCCCGCCGCCCTGTGAGTATCGGAGATCTGGATGCCGCCGTGATCGGGATGATCCTCGGCATGTTGTTGCCTGCCGGGGTCACGTGGTGGGTTGTCATCGTCGGGTCATTCGCGGCCGTTGTCATCGGTAAAATGATCTTTGGCGGCGTAGGCTGCAACCCCCTCAATCCGCCCCTGGTCGGGTTGGCCATCCTGATGCTCTCCTGGAAATCCCTGGTCGAATTCAACGCCGCCCTGGTTGACTACAATCTCGGTTTCAACATGATCTATCCCCTGAGCGCCGTCAAATTCCTTGGGGCGGGCGCCGCTGCGGACTACGATGTCACGGGGTTTCTCATGGCAGGCCAATCCGGTGCGATCGGGGCCACATTCGGCCTCGGGTTGATCATCGGAGGCATCTATCTGATCCTGCGCGGATTCATCCGCTGGGAAATCGCTGTTTCGTTCCTCGTGGGCGTTTTCCTGGCGGCCCTTTTGTTCAACCTGAGCGACGCGGAGAAGTACGCCCCGCCCCTCTTCCACCTGCTTACCGGCTACACGCTGATCGGGGCCTTCTTCCTTGCGACCGAAGATTCCTCATCTCCAATCAATTTCGTACCCATGCTCATATACGGCCTGGCCGGCGGTGTCATGACCGTCCTGATCCGCAACATCGGGGCCTTCGTCGACGGAGTGGTCTTCGCCGTTCTCCTCTTGAATGCCGCAAACCCGCTGCTCGACAAGATCAGACCCAAAGCGATGGGGAGGGATATTCAAAATGCGTGAAATGCTGAGGCTTTTCCTTTCGGTTGTGATATTCAGCGCCCTTGCCGGCGGCCTCCTGACCGCCTTGCAGAACAGCACCAAAGACCGGATCGAGTACCAGCAACTGCTGTTCGTCAAGGGACCGGCCATCATGGAGATCCTCGACGGTTGCACCAACGATCCCCTCATCGACCGCTTCAAACTCCAGGACGGCGAAACGGAAAGAAGCTTCTTTATCGGCAAGTTCGATGGGAAGCCTGACACGGTCGCCTTCGAAACCTACGGCGGCGGCTTCGGCGGCGACATCGGCGTGATGGTGGCCGTCAATGTTGAAACCGACAAGATCGTCGGCATCGGGGTGACCACTCACAGTGAAACGCCCGGTATCGGCTCACGGGCAAAAACCGACAAGGCCTTCAGCCGGCAGTTCCAGGGTCTGGACATCGCCCAGACCTTCAAGGTCAAGTCTGACGGCGGGAAGGTGGACGCCATCAGCGGTGCAACCGTCTCGTCCAAAGGCGTTGCAACCGCTGTCGATGCGGCTGGTCAAATCTATCAGCGTTTGAAATCCGAAATCGTGAAGAAGATGCAGGCGTAAGCCGGGGAGACTAGGCAAATGGCAAAAACAGTTGTCCAGGAATTTACCAAAGGGCTTTGGGCTGAGATTCCGCCCTTCCGGCTGGTCCTCGGCCTTTGTCCCACACTGGCTGTAACCAAGTCCGTAGACGGCGGCATCGGCATGGGCATCGCCACGACCTTCGTGCTCGTGTGCTCCAATATCCTCGTGTCCCTTCTTCGAAACGTCATCCCGAAGCAGGTTCGAATCGCCTGTTTTATCGTCGTTATCGCCACCTTCGTCACCGTCGTCGAGTTGCTCATGCAGGCTTTCACTTATCCCCTGTTCCTGCAGTTGGGCATCTTTATCCCCCTGATCGTGGTGAACTGCATCGTTCTCGGTCGTGCAGAGGCCTTTGCCTTCAAAAACAAGCTCCTCCCTTCTCTCGCCGACGGACTCGGGATCGGTATCGGCTTTACCCTTTCCCTCGCCGCCCTCGCTGCTCTCAGGGAGATACTCGGGAACGGGACCTTTTACAATATCCCGCTTTTCGGCCCCTCTTTCCAGCCCTTCACCTTTATGGTGCAAGCTCCCGGGGCCTTTGTGTGCCTCGGCCTCATGCTTGCGGGAATGAACATGCTGGGCAAAAAATAGGAACCGCGGCGCATTCTTCCCGCGGCGTTAGGAGAGACTCATATGGGCGACTACATCCTGCTGGCGATCAGCTGCATTTTTGTGAACAACATCCTGCTGGCGCAGTACCTGGGCAACTGCCCCTTTCTGGGGACATCCAAGAAGATGGAGACCGCCGTCGGCATGGCCATGGCCGTTATCTTCGTCCTTGTCATGGCTGGCGCCATCACCTGGGTGGTCGAATACTTCCTTTTGAGACCCTACGGCTTCGGATTTCTGAGGACCATCGCTTTCATCCTGGTGATTGCCTCCCTGGTCCAATTCGTCGAGATGTTCCTGAGGAAAAGCATCCCTGCCCTTTACGCCGGGCTCGGCATCTTTCTGCCCTTGATCACGACAAACTGCGCCGTGATGGGTGCCTGTCTCATCAACATCAAAGAGGAATACACCTTCATGCAGACGCTGGTGTCTTCCTTCTCCTACGCGGCGGGTTTCGGCCTGGCCCTCGTCCTTTTTGCGGGGCTGCGTGAACGAATCCTGCTCGCCCGCGTTCCCCGGCCCCTGCAAGACACCTCGATCGGGCTCGTGACAGCCGGACTTCTGTCCCTGGCTTTTCTGGCCTTCAAGGGGATGGTTTAGGTCGGTTCTTATCATCGTCGGCCCCAGGAGCACGACTTCGGTCTTGGAGCCATCACGCCTGCTCGAGCAATTCGATCCGGGGGGTTCCCGTGGATCCGCGAGCAGGCTTTAGAGGAGGCATGTTATGCTTGGCGGTCTATTACTCTTGGGCGGATTGGGCTTGCTCTGCGGCGCCGGCCTTGCCGCTGCATCCAAGATTTTTTACGTCTACGTAGACCCGAAGGTCGAGGCTGTCAGTGAAGCCCTGCCCGGCGCGAACTGCGGCGGCTGCGGCTACCCGGGATGCGGTGCGAACGCTGCTGCCATCGTTGCGGGTGAATCGTCGCCCAGTTCCTGCGTCGCCGGCGGTGAGGAGCTGGCCCAGGAGATCGCCCGGATCCTCGGCGTCTCCGTGACCGCCCGCGAACCGGACCTGGCCAAGCCCGGGTGCACCTACGGGTGGGACAAGGCCGATCTCAAATATCTTTACGACGGCATCCAGGACTGCCGGGCCGCGGTTCTCCTGAACGGAGGTTCGAAGATCTGCCCGGTCGGCTGCCTCGGTCTCGGC
Source organism: Desulfatiglans anilini DSM 4660 (assembly GCF_000422285.1). Taxonomy (NCBI): domain Bacteria; kingdom Pseudomonadati; phylum Thermodesulfobacteriota; class Desulfobacteria; order Desulfatiglandales; family Desulfatiglandaceae; genus Desulfatiglans; species Desulfatiglans anilini. The sequence continues at coordinate 38,723 of NZ_AULM01000018.1, read as the reverse complement.
ACCTGCGTCCGGGCCTGTCCCTTCAACGCCCTCTCCATGGGCGAAGACAATCTTCCCGTCGTCGACCTGACGCGCTGCACGGGGTGCGGAACCTGCGAGCGCGTATGCCCCAAAGGGATCATCACGCTCAGTTCCAACACCCGCCGAATCCTCCACGAATACATCACCGATGAATGCACGGCCCCGTGCCAACGCGCCTGCCCGGCCGGCATCGATATTCCGGTCTATATCCGTCAGATCCGCGACGGGGAATACCTCGAAGCGGTCCGGACCATCAAGAGGACCAATCCTTTCCCTGCGGTCTGCGGGCGGATCTGCGTGCATCCCTGTGAATTCGAATGCCGGAGGAATCTGGTCGACGAACCGGTGGCCATCAACCACCTCAAGCGCTTTGCCTCCGATTACGAGAGACGTTCCGGTGAAAGGGTCCATGTGCCAAGGGCGCCCGAAACCGGCCATCGCATTGCGGTCATCGGCGGCGGAGCCGAAGGCCTGACAGCGGCCTATCTCATCAACCGCCTCGGACACGACGCCGCCGTTTTCGAATCGAAAGATGTGCTCGGCGGTCTCTTGAGGATCGGTCTGCCCGAGAACCGCCTCCCGAGAGACGTCCTGGACTGGGAAATCGACGGCATCCTCGACGCCGGGATTGCGGCCCATACGGGGGAACGCCTAGGCTCCGACTTTACCGTTTCCTCCCTCATGGCGGAGGGGTATGAAGCCGTCGTCATCGCCACCGGCGGATGGGACACCCAGTTGACGGAGCGCCGCCCGGAAGCGCCGCTCACGCCTCTTCCGGGCGTACGGCTCCTGATCGATCTGGCGCTGCGTGCCCAAGCCGGGGAGCCGTTCCAATGCGGCAATCGCGTCATGATCCTCGGCGGGGGCCGCGCCGCGATACAGATGGCCCTCACATGCAAAGAACAGGGGACCGACGAGGTCTATCTCGTGGTCCGCACCACCCAGGAGAACACCCATTACCCGGCTGATCTGCTGAACAAGGCCCGGGAGCAGGGTGTCAGGTTCTATCATGGGAGCGCGCTGACTCGCATGATCGGTGAGGGAGACCGTCTGACGCAGGCCGAGATCACCCCGAACATGGACGGCGCCGAGGGCGTCAGCGAGCCCATCATGCTTCAGATCGACACGATCATCGTCGGTGCCGGCCGTTTCCCGGAACTGATATACGTCAAGCAGCCCTCCGAGGGAGAGGCCTCAACGAGCGCATCCACCGCGGTCAAGTGGGAAACCCTTTTCCCTTACGCCAGTCCGTTTGCGAAGGAAGACATCGGCATATTCCGGCCCGGGGAAGTGACGAGCGACTACAAGGCCGTTGTAGAGGCCATCGGCGCTGGGCGGCGCGCTGCTTCATCCCTTCACCACTTCCTGAATGCCGAGCAGGTCATCGCCCCTGCCCATATGATCCGCCAGGATACGCGGGTGCTGAGCCTCGACCAGTTGGAACCCGTAAGTTCAGCCCCGCGTGAGAGGATGCCCGAGAGACCGCCCCAGGAACTCGTGAACGATCCGTCGGCTGAAATCGCCCTCGGTTACAGCGAGGAGCAGGCGCGGACGGAGGCCGGCCGCTGTCTGCAGTGCGGGCTTATCTGTTATCGGCGGGAGGCGTCACTGGGCAGTCGATAGCCGGCTGGCCAGGCAGGATACGGGTCATTTTGGGGAGGAACCGCCCTTTTGCCTTCGCGGCTCGATCGTAGCGCTTGAGGCCGATGAAGGCCGCAGTCAACGCAATGATCCCTCCAAGGATCGAGGCTGGAGTGGGCTCGGCGCCCAGCGCTTCTGCCCAGGTCTGCCCCACATAGGCCCCAGCTATCATCGCCAGGATCGGACCGCAGTAAACCAGCACTGACAGCCGCAACAGCGATCCTGTGGGCATGCTGACCTCCACGCGGTCCCCTACCTTGGCCTTCAGTGTATTGTCGATTTCGACGAGCAGATCTTCATTCGAATCGCTGTAGCACATGTGCCGCGAACCGCAGCTTGCGCAAGCCGGGCTCCGCTGCATCCGGATATGGGCCTGCGCATCCGAAACCTGCTCGACGACCCCTTGTTCAATCGCCATAACTTACCCGTTCATGGTCTGTCCGGAAATGCCTGACGTTGGACATTCCATGCCATCTTTACAGACGTTATCGACCATCTGCGAATTTAGAGTTTGGAGTTTTCCAGGATAACCCAATTGTTTCAAAATACGGATCTCGAGCTTCGTATGGTTCCTTCCATGAGTGAGCTTGAGGATTTGGATTTCATATTCCTTGCCTTTTTATTATAATATAAGCTTTATTGGCAGTTCCTCCAGAAGCATCACCATGAAACTTACTGAAAGATTATATATATTTTTTGAAACAAAATTCAATGTCCAATACAAATCCAGTCTGCATAGACTATCGGGAATTCAAATCAGGACCTTGAACTGTAGAACAGCGTCTGTCCGGAAGTAAAACTTTGCAAAGGCAATAGCTTCCAGGCCGGAAACGAGGATTCTTAGCTGGTATCCATCCGGAAATGATTTCCCGGTAGAACCCAGTTTCCAATCCGGAAATGAGGATTTTTGGCCAATAACTAGGATAGAGCTTGGCCCCTCAGTGCGCCGCCTGCGGCGTGGAACCCAAAAAAACAGATTTTTAAGTCAGAAAAATGAATTTTTCCGAAGGCACATCGAATCGTTCCGAAAATATATCGCCGTCTTCCGTATTTCCGATCCCCGCCGACGAGATCTTCGCCCGCATCCGGAAAATCCAGGCCAAACTCGCTGGTGCCCATCTCGACGGACTGCTTGTGGTGCAAAGAGCCGATCTGTTCTACTTCACAGGCACCGCCCAAAACGGCGTGCTCTTCGTCCCCGTCGGGGGAGACCCCCTCCTCATGGTCAAACGCTACCTGCCGCGCGCCAGGCAGGAATCAGCCATCCGCCGGATCGTGCCGCTGCCTTCGGTCAAGAACATTCCGGACCTCATTGCCGCCCACACGCAGCCCTACCCTGCCAAGATGGGCATGGAACTCGACGTCATGCCCGTCAACGAGTTCCGCTTCTACCGGGGATTGCTCGGCTGCAGGGAATGCCTGGACGCCTCGCCGTTGATCCTCGAAACCCGCATGATCAAATCGGCCTGGGAGATGGACCGGATAAGCGATGCGGCCGACCTCTCCTATCGATGCTTCCAATTCATGCAGGCCCATCTGCGCCCCGGCCTGTCGGAGATCGCTTTTGCCAGCATGGTCGAGGGCTATGCGCGGGAACTCGGGCACGCTGGCAAACTCCGGGTCCGCGACTATCAGACGGAGGGGTATTCCTGGCACATCCTCAGCGGGCCGAACGGCGGCAAGTTGGGCCTGCTCGACTCCCCCATGAGCGGCGAAGGCTCTTCGCCCGCCTTTCCCTGCGGGGCCGGCCCCCGGAAGATTCAGCCGCACGATCCGATCATGGCCGATCTGAGCTACGTCCTGAACGGTTACCATTTCGACGAAACACGCATGCTCGTCCTGGGCGACATGCCTTACAAGGCGCGCGAGGCGTACAAGGCGATCACGGAGGTCCATGACTGCGTCCTCGATGCCGTTCGCCCCGGTGTCAGCATGAATGAGCTTTTCGACTGCGCCAGCCGGAAGGCCTCCGCGCTCGGTTATGAAGACGCCTTTCTCGGACCGCCCGGCGAAAAGGTGCGTTTCATCGGCCACGGGATCGGAGTCGAACTGATCGAGCCGCCCATCATCGCCCTTGGCAAACAAGAGGTCCTGCAGGAGGGCATGGTATTCGCGCTGGAGCCCAAACTCAACTTCCAGGATGCCTTCGCCGCGGGCATCGAGAGCGTCTTCCAGGTCACCGCCGAAGGCCACCGTCTGATGAGCCGGACACCGCGCGATATTCTCACCTGTCCCCTCTAGCGGCCAAGCAGGCGCCGGACAACAATCGGAGCCCGGCCGGACCCCGTTCTTCCGATGCAAGGCCCCGAACCACTCAGGCATGCCACCCGCTTGGCAGGCCCTGCGGGGCTCACCGGTCAGCCCTCACCGGCCGTCCTCTTCACTTGAACCGGAGGGGTTTGTCGGGGCCAGGAGGTCCTGCCCACAGCCGAGCGCCCTCAGGCGGATCCCGCCCCATTCCTCGGGCGGGTTCATAAGGGCTTCGATCTCCCGCAGGTCAAGCAGGCGGAAGCGCTTGAGCGCGGGCTCGGAGACCTTCGTCAAAACGGTGTCGATGGTCGGGTCCGCCTCCACCCCCAAGCCCGCCGAGACGCGGTTCAGATGGCATGCCTCGCAGGGCCGGCCGACCGGCCCGACCGTGTGCGGGACGTAGGGCATGAACGCCCATCCTCTGCCCGACCCGTCCCCTCTTCGTGGAATGACACTGTCAAGCTGCACATTCCCGCTTCGATCCACATAACTCACCAGGTACTGATGGCGCGGCCGCATCACGCAGATGCGCCCCTCGTGATCCACGCCCAGGGGCAGCCATTCCCATCGTCTGAAACGCCACCCCGTCAACCAGATCCCAGGGCGGACCCGCCCGCTCAGCCGGTCGAGGGATTCCGGATGAGTCGTTCCGCCCCGCTGTGCGAGGTGGGCCTCCAGCACGTCCTGCAGATCCGGATCTCCCTGTGCCGTCAGCCTGCGCCAGTCCTCTCCGGAAAGGAGATCCAGCCGAACCACGCTCAAGCCGTAGTCCTGAAAAGACCACTGCGCATGGCACGCACTGCAACGCACCCGCCGGTGCCCCGAAACTTCGTGGGCAGGCACCGTTCGGTCGAACAGGGGAAGATTTCGTCTGCCGCCTCCTCCCTTGCTGTTGAAGACGCTGCGTTTATCCGGTTCCGCCGTTCCTTGGTTTTCATGGGCAGGAGTCGCTCGATCCTCCTTCTCATGAATGCCCCCCGAAACCTCGAACCGCTTTACGCCCGCTGGGATGTCACCCCGGGTTGCGGCCTTCTCCCAGCCGCCGTGGCAGTCCTCACACCCGCGGCCGGGAGACACCCTTTGAGAGGCATAGACTCCGCCGTCGCCCATGACTTCCCCGCTCCCGTGACAATCCACACAGAGCATCCCTCTTTCGGCATGCACATCCTTCGCAAGTTGATGATATCCCGGCTCGGCAGGATTCACCGCCAACGGCTCGCCAAAGCCATGCGGCCGGTAGACCCGGCTCAGATCCCGCTCGAAAAGCCCCTCGTAATCCGCCCCTGTATGATTGCGTCGATGACAGCGCAGACACCTCTCGTTTGGGATCGGGCGCTCGAAGACGTGTCTGGCTGCATATCCTGTACGACCGCGGTCCAGGACAGGGTCATTTCCTTTGTACCGTCCGGAGGCGTCATGAGGGACATGGCACGCGGCGCAGCCCGTTCCGCGGTGCAGGCCGTAGCCCGAAGGCCCCTGTGTGCCGATATGACAGCCGAGGCAGCGCCGGCGCAGAAAATCATCTACCAGAACGGACTGGTCATCGCCTCCGGCGTACCCGCCCTCCTGCGGCTCGGGGATCGGCCGGAGGCCCCCTCCCATGCCGTAAACCGGCGGTTCGGCGGCACTCTGCGCGCCCCAGAGAAAGCGGGTCTGGTTGATGATCCCGGCGAGGGTCCCGTGCAGCGATTGCCGCAGCCGCGCGATCTCCTCCCGGTGGCATCCCCCGCAGGAAGCATCGGCATGGGACGGGTCGGACGGATTGCGGATCACGGCCTCGTGGGAGGCAAGCGGGGCGGCCGCACGGTCCTCCGCATGCAGATGGCAAACGCCGCACTCGAAGTCGTGGCGCTCGTCGAGCCGTTCGATCCCGGAATGGCATTCAAGGCAGCGGCGAAAGCCGTCCGGGGCGCCGACGGCCCCCTTGGCCGCAGCGGGGATGCAGAAAACCACCGCCACAGCCAGCCGCAGAACCAAAGCTACCTGCATGCTCGGCCCCCCGGAGCCCCGCCTCTGCACGGCAGCCCTTCCTCCCGGCCGAAGCGCTCCTTCGACTGCTTGAAATCGCCGTAAATCGGGTCCTCGTAGGTCCGATGGCAGCCTAAACAAAGGCCGACCGCGAGGATGCGCTCCAGTTCCACGCCGTTGAAAGGCCGCGTGCCGCCCCGATAGGGTGCGGCATCCGCGCCCCCAAGGGTCGTAAACCCGTCGAGCGGGAGCGGGGCTGTCAAAGAGCCCGGACCGCCGCCGGATATCGCCCTGAAGGCCCATCGCCCCTCCCGCCGGTAGATCACCCCCTCCCCCAGGCCCAGGGCCTTCGGGTCCGCGTGGCACGCAATGCAGTCGCGCGCCGCCGCGGCGGTCGTATGCGGATCGAAGCCGCTCAGACTCAGGCTCCGCAAATACCCGGCCTCTTCCCCTTCCGCACGCGGACCGAACAAGGCGAACACCTGGCACGGCGTTGCGGGGTAGATGCGTCCGGAATCCTTCACGACTCCGAGAGTCGGTTTGGAGAACCGCATGTAGGACCGGCTCTCGTACCAACCGCCGTCGCTCTCCTTCCCCGTCAGCCAATCCCTCTGGCGTTCGGAGGGGATGTATTCGAGGTGGCAGCCGTAGCACTGCGGCATCCAGGCGCTGTGGCAGGCCTGGCAGGAGAGCCTTTCGTGGCCCTTCAGCGTGTGGTAGGCCTTCCTGTCTTCAAAGGCCTTCATCTCCACCGGCACGCCATCCATCTTGCGATACAGGACCTGCCGCCCGTCCCCGGCCTGGAGGTTATAAAGCGGGCTCCCCCGCGCGGTCAGCCCGATGCGCCGCCCCTCGAACGAAGGCACCCGGCGGTTCAAATCGAGGAGCCGCCGCGCCAGGTCATCCGAGGCGGCGCCATCGATCAGGTTCGGGCGATGGCAGTCCCGGCAGGAGATGTCCACCTGGTCCCGCATCCGGTCGTAGATCTTTCCGTCCCCCATCAGCCCCGCCGCGGTGTGGCAGTCGATGCAGACCATCCCTGCCTTGCTCAGATGAATGTCCGGAGCCGTCTCCATGAAGTACCGCCCGCCGGACAGGGTGCGGCTGCCGAGGCGCCCCCCTTGGTGCGGGGTGCCGTAGCCCTCCGACTCGAATCGTCCGGCGTAGGACAATCCGATCCGAGCTGAACGGTTGTGGCACTTGATGCAGTTCTCGCTCGGAATCCGCGTGGTGATGGAAGGGTGCTCATACTTACCCTCCGCCGATTCGAGGCGGACCCTCGCGGCATCCCGGACATGGCAGTCGCTGCAGCCGCCGCCCCGCAGCCCGGCTTCACCCGGCCGGTCCCATTTCGGCTTCCAGAGATGACAGCCGGCGCACATCTTCCGGTAGTGGTCGACTGCCAGATTCGGGGCGGCGCCGGCCTCCATCAGGTCCGGAACAGAAAGGCCGTCCACAGGATTGCCGAGCATCGCACTCGTCGGCAGGGCCGGCACGGCTTCGCCCGTCTTCAGCCAGTGGGATTGAATGGTCTTCAGGATCCCCCGGTTCGTAGCCATCAGGCTGTTCTGCACCCTGAGGGCGATGTCCCCATGGCATTTCTCCCTTCCGCAGGTCTTCGGGACCACCGAAAGATCGCCGGGATTCCGCACCATGGTGAAGTGGGCCCGGTCTTTGTCAAGCGCATAGGGATTGCCGAGATGGCAGACCGCACATCCAAAAGCGGCCGGTGGGTGGGAGGGGTCCGGATCCGTCACTTCGCCGTGGCAGCTCATGCAGCCGTCAGGCCCTGTGACGCGGCTCGCTTCCTTCGCAAAGCCTTTCCAGATGATGATCGCAAACAGGGTTAAAACGAGGGGCGTCCAGGCGGTGCGCCAAAGACGGCTGCCGCCTTGGAGGGGCCGGGCCGGTGCGCGGGAGCTGCCGCCGGCCGCGTTGGACGGGTCATTCATGTGCTGAGGATTTTGATGATCAGACGAAGCTCCTCCTGAAGCTCGGCGAGGAAGCCCTCGTCAAGGGCCTTCGGAGGGCGGGGGCCCTCGACCAGCCGCTTGCGGGCCCCTTCTATGGTGAGCTTGTCTTCGTAGAGCAGCTTCTTGATCTCGAGCAGGACCTCGAGATCCTTTCTTTGATAGGTCCTTTGTCTGGAGTCGGCCCGCCGGGGCCGAAGCTGCGGGAATTCACCCTCCCAATAGCGCAGGACGTGAGGCTCCACACCGATGATACGACTGGCTTCGCCGATGCGAAAATAGCGCTTATCATCAGGGATCAGCTCCATCCCGCTAGCCCTCCTTGAGTCTTCCCCCCGTCCCCTGGCCGATGGCCGCAATCACCTTTTCGTGCAAGGCATTCACGGCGGCGCCGTCCAGCGTCTTCTTACCGGAGCGGTAGCAGACCCTGACAGCCAGGGCCTTCTTGCCGGGCGGCATCTTCTCCCCCTCGTACAGGTCGAAGATCCTGACGGACTCGACCCATTTTCCCCCGGATGCGCGAATGATGTCAAGCACCCGTGCACTCTCCACATCGGAGTCGAAGATCATCGAGATGTCCCGGTAGACAGCCGGGAACTTGGCGAGCGGCTGAAAGAGCCGGCGGCGGTCCGCCTGCCTCGCAAGGGCCTCCGCATCCAGATCGAAGCAATAGGCCACTTCACGTTCGATGTCCAGCGCCGCCATGGCGCGTTTGTCCACCTTGCCAACGACCCCAAGCCTGTCTTCGCCGCAGGTGACGACAGCGCAGACCCGGGGGTCGAACCCTGGAAAGGCATCATCCGCACGGTCGAAGCGGCAGGACCCCAGCCCGAACCCGCGCAAAAACGCCTCCAGCACGCCCTTGATGTCATAAAAATCGACGGGCGTCTCCTCGCCGTACCAGGTCTTTTCGTGGAGCGGCCCCGTCATGACGGCAGCCAACCGCAGACGCTCGAGCGGCAGAGGCTCGCCTTCCCTGGCGGTAAAGACCTTGCCCCACTCAAAGAGCCGGAGCCCTCTTTCCTGCTGAAAGACATTGGTTTGAACGGCGCCCAGCAGCCCGGGGATCAGGGAGGTCCTCAAAACCGACTGCTCGGTTGTCAGGGGGTTGAGAAGCGGAACAAAGGCCCTGAGCGGGCTGTCTGCCGAAGCGCCCAGCAGGTCGGCCGAGGTCGGCGCCACAAAACTGTAGGTGATGACTTCGCTGAAGCCGAGCCCGATCATGATGCGGCGCACCTCGGCCCCCAGAGGCATCTCCGGGGCATCGCGCTCCGCGGAGGGGCGGACATGGGGAACGGTCACCGGGATCCGGTCATAGCCGTCGGCGCGCGCCACCTCCTCCATCAGGTCGACCTCCCTTGAGATATCCACGCGGAAGGCCGGCGGCAGCACACGCAAACGGTCACCGTCCATCGTCTCGACCCGCATCTCCAGGTTCCGGAGATAACGTGCCATACTCTCGCCCGACAGCGCCGAGCCTAAAAACCGGTTGGTCCGTTCCACCCGCAGCACGATCTCGGGGGCCTGGTAAGGCCGGGGGTAGACGTCCAGGGATCCGGATGCCATTTCGCCTCCGCCGAGGTCTTTCATGAGCCCCAGGGCACGCCAGAGCGCATCGGGGGCGCCTTCGATATCCGTCCCCCGCTCGAAGCGGTAAGATGCCTCGGTCGACAGCCCCAGGAACTTGGACCCGCGCCGGATGGTGACCGGATCGAAGCAGGCGCTTTCGATGAGGACGTCCTGCGTCTCGGAGACGATTTCAGAATTCAGTCCGCCCATGATGCCCGCGATGGCCACCGGCCCGTCTCCGTCGCAGATCATCAGCGTCTCCCCGCTCAGCGTGCGGGATTCGCCGTCGAGCGTAACGAAGCGCTCCCCCTCCAGGCTTCGCCGGACGACGATGCGGCGGCCGCCGAGCCTGTGGTAATCGAAGGCGTGCAGGGGCTGCCCCATCTCGAGCAGAACATAATTGGTCACATCGACGACGTTGTTGATGGCGCGCATTCCGCAAAGCAACAGCCGATAGCGCATCCAGAAAGGCGACTTGCAGACAGCCACCCCCCGGATCATCCCGGCGACGTACCGTGGGCAGCCTATCGCGTCCTGCACCTCAACCTGCGCCAGGGACTCGATCCCCGGGCCTTTGCCGCCTGCACGCAGCACGGGTTTCCGAACCGTAGTCCCCAGGGCGGCCGCGATCTCGCGGGCGATTCCAATGATGCAGGCGCAGTCCGGACGATTCGGCGTGATGCTGATATCCAGAACATGATCGACGATCGGCACGACATCGATCAACCGGCTGCCAGGCTTACAGGGATCCAGTTCCATGATCCCGGTGTGGTCTTCCGTCAGGCCCAGTTCGTCCTCGGCCAGCAGCACGCCCTCCGACAGTTCGCCGCGGATCTTGCCCGCCTTGATCTTCATACCGCCCGGCAGTCGAACACCCGGCAAGGCCACGGGCGCAAACACGCCCTCGGCTGCATTCGGGGCGCCACAGACGATGTGCAGCTCACGGCCCCCCACGTCCACCCGGCAAAGGGAGAGCCGGTCCGCTCCTGGATGCGGCCAGACGGCAAGGATGCGCCCGACGACGATTTCGTCCAGTCCTGCGCCGTGGGGCTCCAATCCCTCGACCTCCAGGCCGACCATCGTCAGGATTTGGGCCAGCTCTTCGGGGCTCTGAGAGATATCAACGTATTCTTTCAACCAGTTCAGGCTTGCTTTCATTGAATTGACCGATCGTTTCCATGCCTGGGATCTAAGGTAGGACAGGATGGACAGGAAATCAGAACTGCCGCAGAAAACGCGTGTCGTTCCTGAAAAACAGCTGAATGTCGTCTATGCCGTATTTGAGCATCGCGATCCGCTCGATGCCCATTCCGAATGCGAAGCCGCTGTAAACCTCCGGGTCATAGCCGACAAAACCGTACACGTTTGGATCCACCATGCCCGACCCCAGGATCTCCAGCCATCCGGTTTGGGAACACGTGCGGCATCCGGCCCCGCCGCAGATCACGCAGCGGATGTCCACCTCGGCGCTCGGCTCGGTGAAGGGGAAAAAGCTCGGCCGGAAACGCAGCCCGGTGCCGGAGCCGAACATCTGGTGGACAAAGGTGGTCAGCGTGCCCTTCAGGTCCCCGAACGTGACGTCCCGGTCCACGAGCAGGCCTTCCACCTGATGGAACATCGGGGTATGGGTCACATCCGAATCCCGCCGGTACACCTTCCCCGGAGCGATGACGCTGACGGGCGGCGCCTGGCTTTCCATGACCCTGACCTGCATCGGAGAGGTATGGGTCCTCAACACGACGTTGTCGGTCACGTAGAAGGTATCCTGCATGTCCCGCGCCGGGTGGTCCCTGGGGATGTTGAGGGCCTCGAAATTGTAGTAATCGAGCTCCACATTCGGGCCCTTGACCACCCGATATCCCATGCGCGCAAAGATCTGGCAGACCTCTTCGACCACCAGGCTGATGGGGTGATAATGGCCGCACGGCGGCTCCCTTCCCGGCAGGGTGACATCCACGAAACGCTCCGACCCGCCGGCCGACGCTGCAATCGCCTCACGCTTTTCTTCGTAGGCCTGCGTGATACGCTGCTTCAGCTCGTTGGCCAGTTTACCCAGCAAGGGCCGCTCCTCGGGCGCGACCGCACCGAGCCCCTTCATGAGCGCCGTGATCAGGCCCTTTTTACCTAAATAGGCGATCCTGAAGGCCTCGAGGGCCCCTGCATCGGCCGCGCGTGCAAGCGCCTCGCGGGCCTCCTTTTCCAGGACTGGAAGTTTTTCTCTCATCGTGCATCCGGGGGATCGGTTCTCTTATTGAATGGCACCGACCAGGCGCGTGAACCCGGCGGGGTCGTTGACCGCCATGTCGGCAAGCACCTTTCGATCCAGCTCTATCCCGGCCTTCTGCAACCCGCCCATGAGCCGGCTGTAAGAAATACCGTTCTGCCGCGCCGCCGCATTGATCCGCACGATCCAGAGCGAGCGGAACTCCCGTTTCCTGACCTTGCGATCCCTGTATGCATAGGCGCGCGCCCGGTTGACAGCGGCCTTGGCCGTCCGCAGCTGTCTGGACGCCCCGCCGCGGTAGCCTTTTGCGGCCTTGAGGAGCTTGTTTCTTCGTTGTCTGGCCTTGAAGCCTCTTTTTACCCTTGGCATCGTTAACCTCGTTTTCTAAAAAGCAACTTTCCGCCTTCGGCATTTCCGGCAGCTCTCCATGCGCCTTTTATGGACCTCCTCAAAAAAAGGAGGCGGCCGACGAGCCGCCAAACGCCTTAGAGATAAGGCAGAAGCCTCTGCAATTGTTTACGGTTGGTGGCGTCGACCAATGCGGATTTGCGCAGGTTCCTTTTCCGCTTCGTGCTCTTCTTCGTCAGAATATGGCTCGCATAAGCCCTGTTTCTGGCCAGCTTGCCCGTTCCCGTGGTCTTGAAACGCTTGGCAGCGCCACGGTTGGTTTTTATCTTCGGCATTCCGTCATCCTCCATCAAAACATATTGGGTAAAATCACATCTAACGCCGCCTGTCCCGCGGAACCGCCGCGGCCTGGGGCGGAAGCCCCGCGCCGCTCCGGCTTGCAGGCGTGTTCACCGGCCCCGGGAGCGGGCACGAAAATCACTTTGCCCCGCAAAGCTCCTGCTCGGGCTTTCGGGCCAATGACTGAAGAAAAAAGTGCTTCCGGATCGAAACCGCATTCAGGTCCACTCGGAAGCGGGTGCCGCGCCCCAGCATCCAGTCATGTTTGAAACAAGGCTTCAGCCCTGAGACAAATAGAGAACAGCCCCCCCCAGGGTCCCCTCGACCGTCGGACCGGTAAAGGCACCCACTGAGGCCCAGATCGGGCCGCAGGCCCTGTCCGGATGAAGCTACTTTGGAGCGATCACCAGGCACATCCGGTTGCGCGCCTCCCGCTTCGGCTCCTCCTCTACGGTCCCGAACTCGGCGACCGCCTCAGCCACCCGCTTCAGAACCTCGACGCCCGCATCGATGTAGGCCATCTCCCGCCCCCGGAAGGTTACGGTGACCTTGACACGGTTCTTCTTCTCAAGAAACTTGATCAGGTTCTTGACCTTGACATCCAGATCGTGCTCTTCCGTATTGGGCCTGACCTTGATTTCCTTGACCTGAAGGCCACGACTCTTCTTCCGCGTCTCCTGGACCTTCTTGCTGGTCTGATACTTGAACTTCCCGTAGTCCATGATCCGGCACACGGGCGGATCCGAATTGGGTGCCACTTCCACCAGGTCCAGACCTTCTTCCTTGGCCGTTCTGAGCGCGTCCCGCACGGGCAGAATGCCTAACTGGGTGCCGTCGGAAGAAATCAACCTGACGCTCTTGGCAAAGATCCGGTCATTCACCCTTACCTCATCAGCTTGTTTACTTATGGCCGCTACCCCCTTCTTCGAGTTTCATCCTGTACACGTCGAACGAGATCTTCCACCTTCATGAACGGAAGATTCTCACCACTGCGAAGGCGGGGCGTCACCCCTTCCTCTTCGCATTCCTTGTCCCCTATGATCAGCATATAGGGGATCTTTTCCATCTGGGCTTCTCTGATCTTGAAGCCCAGTTTCTCGTTCCTGAAATCCCCTTTCGCACGCACCCCGGCGGCGTTCAAACCGCTGAGGACAGCCTCCGCATAGGGGGTGTTCCTGTCGGTCACTGTCAATACGACGGCCTGAACCGGAGCAAGCCACACCGGGAATGCGCCGGCGTAGTGTTCGATCAGAATACCGATGAACCGTTCGATGGCGCCGAGAATCACACGATGGATCATCACCGGACGCTTGCGCTGTCCATCCTGATCGATATAAACCAAATCGAACCTTTCAGGCAATGTAAAATCACACTGGATCGTGGCACACTGCCATTTTCTTCCCAGGGCGTCCTTCAGTTTGACATCGATCTTGGGGCCGTAAAAGGCGCCGTCCCCCTCGTTGATCTCATATGGCAGGCCGTTGTCGTCCATGGCCCGCTTGAGGGCGTTCGTCGCCAATTCCCAATCCTCGTCGCTGCCGATGGATTTTTCAGGCCGCGTGCTGATTTCGAGCTCGTATTCGAACCCGAAGATCCCCATCACATCCTTGACGAAAGCCAGGACCCCTTTGATCTCGTCATTCAGTTGATCCGGCATGCAGATGATGTGCGCGTCGTCCTGGGTGAACTCCCTCACCCGCAGGAGTCCGTGCAGCACGCCGGAGCGTTCGTGGCGATGGACGCACCCCAGCTCGAAATAACGCTTCGGCAGTTCGCGGTAGCTTCGAATGCGGGACCGGTAGATGAGCATGTGAGAGAGGCAGTTCATGGGCTTGATCCCATAGGACTGTTCATCCACCGTCGTAAAATACATGTTTTCCCGATAGTTATCGAAGTGCCCGGACTTCTGCCACAGTTCGGTCTTCAGGATCTCCGGCCCTTTGACCATCTCGTACCCGCGCTTCAGGTGCTCCTTGATCTCGAAATCCTCGAGGAGATAGCGAAGCATCATACCCCTCGGATGCCAGACGACGAGCCCTGCCCCGATCTCCTCATAGGTGTTGAACAGTCCGAGCTGCGGTCCAAGCTTGACATGATTGCGTTTCCGGGCCTCTTCGACCCGGCGCAGATACTCCTTGAGCGCCTTGGGGTCGGCGAACGCGGTTCCGTAGATCCGGCTCAACATGGCGCGTTTTTCGTCCCCACGCCAATAAGCCCCGGCCACTTTGATCAACTTGAAGGCCTTGATCATCCCCGTCGAAGGGATATGCGGCCCGCGGCACAGATCCGTGAAATCCCCCTGGGTGTAAAGGGACACACGCTCTTCGCCCAGATCTTCGATCAGTTCGACCTTGTAGGCCTCCCCTTCTCCTCCGAAGAGCCGAATCGCCTCTTCAGCCGACGTCTCCTTGCGCGAAAACGGGAGATCCTCCCGGATGATCTCCTTCATCCGCTCTTCGATGGCCGGCAGGTCCTCTTCCTTGAAGGGCCGCTCGTAATCGAAATCATAGTAGAAACCATCTTCGATCGCGGGCCCGATCGTCACTTTCACGCCGGGGAAAAGGCTCCGCACCGCCATGGCCATCACGTGCGCCGCACTGTGCCGAAGGATGTCGAGACCTTCCTCTGAATTCAGATAGACGGGCGCCACGTCCTCCGCCGAGCCGACGGGGCAGGAAACGTCCCGCAGCACTCCGTCGACCCTGACCGCAACGATCCGCTCCGGGGACTTCACCCCCGAGGCTCGCAGAACCTCTATCGCCGTCCGTCCTTCCTGTTTTTCGGGCGCCTCATCAGCCGGTTTGGATACACTTTCCATACGGTGGCTCATCTGTTCCTTCTGTCCGCATCAGGCCGTCGAGCCCTCACCGGTCAAAAAATACGGGCTATGAAAAGAAAATAAGGCATCGGAGGTCAAAACTGCATCAATCCGTATGCCCCATCATCAATACGAACAATTAAAATATTCTGTCCGAGAACCTCTTCCGCAACACCTCGGTGCACTCTCCTCAACATCCCGCCCGCGCGCGGTTTGCGATCCGCCCCCCAGCCGCCCGCCATGCGCGGTCCTTCGAAGTCAAAAAGGCCTTCCTCTAAAGCGCTCAAGGCATCATTATCGGGGAAAATTTTTATATATATAGAAAATAAGCTAAAGATATGCAAGCAAAAAGTAAACGATCCGCTGCGACACCCCGGGACGGGGCTGCGTTACGGGGCAGGTTCGACCATGCCGCCTTCCCCGATTTTTAGCTTGAAAACCTCCGGCGCCTGTGTTTTATAAACATTATCAAATCAAACATTTAGCAGCGCCTTGAAAACCCTGCTGTCTCCAGCCCGAGGAAAAGCGGCCGGATGCGGGGCCTGCGTAATCCCTGGCAAATTTCCATGCGGCGGGCGCCGGCAGCGACGATCTTCAGGAACGGCCACGCAGCGGGGCATCAGACCCCCGCAAGGCTGAAACAACCATCGACGGGTAAACCGATGCCCCAGCGACCGGATCCTCACGAATCCAAACCCCAAGACCTGACAGCCCAGGATCGAGCGGGGGACCGGCCCTCCCCGGAAGCGGCCCTGCGCGCAAAGACCCGCGAGCTCGAGGAGCGCCTCAAAGAGCTCGACTGCCTCTACGGCATCTCCAGGCTCATAGAGAAAACCGGCGCTTCGATCCGGGAAATACTCGAGGGCGCCGCAGCCATCCTGCCCTCCGCATGGCAGTATCCGGAGATCGCCTGCGCCCGTGTCGCAGTGGATTCGATGACCGCGACATCGAGCCGCTTCAAGGAGACCCCCTGGGTCCAAAGCCAGCCGATCAAGGTCGGCGGCCGCTTTGTCGGCCATGTGGCTGTCTTTTACTGCGAAAAGACGCCCCCGGAGTTCGAGGGCCCTTTCCTGCGCGAAGAACGTAATCTCCTGAACGAGGTGGCCGAGACCCTTGGACGTGTCATCGAGAGGCTCAAAACCGAAGAAACGCTCCGGCATCGTGAAAGAGAACTCGCCGTCAAGAACCAGGAACTCCAGGAGGTCAACACCGCGCTGAAGGTCCTCCTGCGTCAGAGAGAGAAGGATCGGGCCGAACTGGAGGAAAACATCGCAAGAAACATCAAGGAATTGATCTTTCCGTATCTGAATCAGTTCAGATCAGCAGGGCTGTCCGAAGGGCGGGAAGAGGTCCTCGAGTTCATCGAGGAAAGTCTCAAAAACGTCGCTTCGGGATTTCAAAGACGGCTCACGGATATCTGCCTCGGCATCACGCCCACGGAGCTGCGCGTGGCCGAACTCATCCGCCAGGGAAAGACCACAAAGGAAATCGCGGACCTTCTCAACAGTTCGACGCGCGCGGTGGATTTTCACCGGTCCAACCTGCGGCGGAAGCTGCAGCTGAAGGACCGAAAGACCAACCTGCGGTCCTTCCTGATGTCCACCCTCTGAATCGCAGGTTTTGCCTGGTATCTTCCCGTCAATTTTTTGCCGTTTACAGCCGGCCGCCAATCCATCACAATCTTGCCAAGTGGCCTGAGCTTCGTGAAGACCCGGGCGACGGACAGCTTTTTGTTTCGCTTCACCTGCACCGGCGAGAAAACCGTCCGTCCGCCGACCATCGCTTCACGGGGGTGGGCCCTTTGCGTCAGAGGCGGCCGGATCCGTTGTTTCCCGGCCGCCAGGATCCGGAACAGCCTGCCGGGTGGACAGCTGGAGGCGGTTTCCATCCCCTGAATACTGATGAAACGGAACCCGGCCATTTTGACGGCCGCGCGAACACGGGGCCGATATCCCACAGTCGACCGGCGAGTGGAAACCAGCCCCGCAAGGAGACAAACCATGAGCATGAGAACGATCTACATCACCCAGTATGACCTCGAACGTCTGAATCAGCTGATCGATGAGGCCGAGGAATCCATTTCCCAGGACCGGCATTACCTGGAAAAGCTGGAGGAAGAGTTGTCTCATGCTGAAGTCGTCCCGCCGAACCAAATCCCCGACAACGTCGTCACCATGAATTCGAAGGTTTGTCTCGTAGATCAGGAAAACCAGGAGGAAAAGATTCTGACTCTGGTCTTTCCCAAGGATGCGGACATATCGCAGGGCAAGATATCCGTCCTGGCTCCGATCGGCACGGCCATGCTCGGATACAGAACCGGTTCGATTTTTCAATGGGACGTCCCCGCCGGGAAAAAACATTTCAAGGTGTCGAAAATCCTGTATCAGCCGGAGGCGGCCGGGGACTATCATCTTTGAGCAAGCTTGAGTCCCGCCCATTGCATGACACGAGGAACTATCCTTCGAACCTGCTGCGCCGCTCCCGCCCCGGCGGACGCGCCGGCATTTCGCTCCACGAGAAGAATCCGCCATGCCCTCGAAATATTCGCTCGCACTCTCCTCGAACGATCTCGCCATTGACCTTGGGACGACCAACACCTCTGTCTACGTCCAGGGAAAAGGCATCGTCCTCCACGAACCGTCTGTAATCGCCATCTCCCGCAACGGCGGGAGGGATCATAAGGTCCTCGCCGTCGGAAACGCCGCCAAGCAGATGATCGGCCGCACGCCCCAGAAGATTTCGGCCGTCCGTCCTATCCGGGACGGCGTCATCGCCGATTTCGAGATAGTCGAGTCCATGCTCCGGGGCTTCATCGCCCTGATCGACCGCCGCCGGGGGCTTGTCAAACCGAGGGTCGTCATGTCGATCCCGACAGGCATCACACCGGTCGAAAAAAGGGCCGTTCGGGAGACCGCGCTCTCAGCCGGCGCCCGGGAAGTCCACCTGATCGAAGAATCGCTAGCCGCCGCAATGGGGGCCGGGCTGCCTTTCATCGAACCTACGGGGAGCATGATCGTCGATATCGGCGGGGGCCGAACGGAGGTCTCCGTCATTTCGCTCGGCGGAATCGTTCTCAGCCGCTCCATCCGGATCGGCGGAGACAAAATGGACGAGGCGATCCTGCAATACATCAAGAGAAAATACAATTTCCTCATCGGAAGCAGCGCGGCCGAAGCGATCAAACTGGCCATCGGCAATGCCCATCCGTCCGCTTCCCCCCAATCCTTCGAGATCAGGGGAAGGGACCTGGTCAGCGGCATCCCGGGCACGCTGACCATCGATTCGAGCGATGTCCGCGGCGCGCTCTCGGAGGAGATCGGCGCCATCGTCGAGATGGTCCGCGTCACCCTGGAGCGGACCCCTCCCGAGCTCTCGGCGGACCTCATCGAAAGGGGCATCGTTCTGACGGGCGGCGGGGCCCTTCTCAAAGACCTCAACCTGCTTCTGGTAGAAGCGACGGGCCTTCCCGTAATCCTAGCCCCCGACCCCTTTTCGACCGTCATTCTCGGCTGCGGCAAGGTGCTGGACGACCTCGACATCCTCCGCCGCATCGGATACAAGCCCGCACCGGCATCCGCCTGAGTGGCCGTTGACAAAAAGGCTGCTTTTTCGCATCGAACCGACTGCCAGCCATCGCGCAGCCCGGCGGGAGAAGCATCGCTTCACATGAGGCGCCGGGCAACCGCTTGCCTAGAGAGGCTCCATCCCTTTCAAACCCTTGACCGCCTCGGCAGCCCCGATGACGACCAGACCGTCTCCGGGCTGCAGCCGCTCTGTGGTGCGCAAGGCGGTGATCCGCTGACCACCCCGGATGATGCCGATCACGGTCGCCTCATACTTCTGGCGGAACTGCAGTTCGGCCAAGGTCCTGCCGCCCAGCTCGGAGTTTTCACCGATCCGGATCTCATTGATCTCGAACCGGTCGGTCCGCTCCCCATCGAGATCCTCCACGGGTTGATCGAGCATGGCTTCAGCCTCCTGCAGCTCATCGGGCGGCCCCATGACAACCAGCCGATCACCGGGATAGACCTGAAAATCAGGCCCAGGCTCGTATAGCACCCGCCCGGCCCGGCTCACCGCCAGCACGGAAACACCGGTCTGCGAGCGCAGGGGGATATCCTTGATCGTCTTTCCGGCTGCAGACGCCCCGGAGCGGATGCGAATCTCCTGAAACGCGATCGGCCAATCGATGTTTTTCGGCAGCATTTCCATGGATCTGGTCAGGGCATCGGCGGCCTGCTCCGCGGCATCCGCGAAAGGCCGAAAGACCACGTGTGCGCCTTCTTGCTTGAACAGATCCGCTTCCGCTTCGTTCGCCGCGCTCACCGCCACTTTGGCCTCGACCCCCCTGTCTCTCAGATGGTGCAGCAGTTCGAGGTCCAGGTGCCTCGAACGGACCGTGCTGACCACCCATCGCGCCTTGTTGAGGGGCAGATGTTCATGCAGCTCCGGGTCCGTCATATCGCCGTAGAGCACCGGCACTCCCCTGGACCGCCAGGTCCTGAGGACCTGCGGATCGAAATCGACGCCCAGGAGCGTCTTGCGTCTCCGCAAAAGGCATTCCGCAATCCCCCTCCCATACGTGCCGAGACCCACAAGGATCACATCCAACTGCGGGGCTCCTTCAAGGGAGTCGACGGCGCATTCCCTGAAAGGCGTTCTTCTTTCGAACACCTTCAGGGGCTTGGACAACAAATGATAAAGGGAACCCGAATACAGGATCATATACGTCGAAACGAAAATGGTCACCACCCCCACCAGGGTGATCAGGCCCATGGTTTCCGGAGCGATGTGGCCGATGCTGAGCCCCAGCGCCGCCACGATGAGAGAGAACTCGCTGATCTGGGCCACCGTCAGCCCCGCAAGGAAGGCCGTACGCCGCCGGTAACCCATGAAGCCCATGATCGCCAGGACGATCAGCGGGTTCCCGACAAGGACGAAGACCGAAAAAAGGCCCGCTGCACCCACTTGAGAGCCGACCATCGTCCATTCGAGGCGTGCCCCGAGATCAATGAAAAAGAAAAGCAGCAGAAAATCCCTCAGGCTGGTCAATCGCGCCCCGATTGCATCCCGGTAATCCGTGGATGCCAGGGAGACTCCCGCCAGAAACGCCCCCACCTCCTTGCTGAACCCGAGCCACTCTCCCCCCGCCCCGAGGCACACAGCCCAGGCAATGGCAAACAGGATCAGAAGCTCCTGGGAATAGGCCAACCGCAGCGCCAGGCCTGGAAGGACATACCTGGTCATGAGGGCCGCAAAGGCGAGCAGGCCCAGACCCTTGGCTGCGATCAGGAGCGAACCCGTCCAAGCCGATTGGCCGGCCGCAATCGGCGAACCGAACGTGGTCAATGCGACCAGCGCCAGGATGGCGGCGATGTCCTGAACGATCAGGAAGCCGATGGCGATCTGGCCGTGCAGCGAATCGATCTCCTTCTTATCCGACAGGAGCTTGACGATGATGATCGTGCTCGAAAAGGTCAAGGCGACAGCCACGTAGGCAGCATCGACGGGCGGGATGTCCAGAGCCAGCGCGATCAGGAAGCCGATCGCAGAAGTGAAAACGATCTGCCCCAGACCCGTCGCCAAAGCGACCGGGCCCGTTGTGCGGATCAGACCGAGGTCGAGTTTCAGCCCGACGATGAACAGCAGGAGGGCGATGCCCATATGCGCAAGCAGCTCGATCTCGTGGTAGCTCTGGATGATCCCCAGCCACGAAGGCCCTGCAAGGATGCCCGTCGCCAGGAACATGATCAGCAAGGGCTGTCGGAGCCTCTGGCCGACGATGCCGAGCAGTGTTGCAAGACTCAGAACAGCCGCGATTTCAAGAAAAGAATTGCCGTCGAGCATAGGGTCGGTCTCCTTTTTTGCGGGGTGGATCTTCAACCCATGTTTTCAGCCTTGTCCTCAAGGGGTCCAGCCTCTTTCGCCCACAGAATTTTACCATAATGAACCTTTTGAATGAAGATGCTTATACGACCGATCCCACATCAAATACTGCAAGGTGCCGGAATCGGATAGATGCGACCCTGATGATTGGCAGTGCGTGCATCACGCGCTTTGGATAACCCGTAAGGAGAGAACCGCTATAAGCCCTCATAAAGGCAATGATAAACACACTACATGCATAATGAGAAGCGTGAAGACCATGGAATGCTGTCTTACAGCTCCCTGAATACACCGATTGCGGCCGGTGCGCCATCTCAGAACAGCGGAAGCGATGGAAAGGGCGTGGTCAGGCGGGCATCGTGAACAATCCTAAGTCATTGAGAATCGCAAATGTTTTAACAGAGGTCGATAAGCATCGGTTTGCTTTGCTGACCAGCCAATACCACGGCCAACGAACACGTGCGCCTAAGCAGAGAACCGCGTGGCTCACATTTGCCGTCACATCTTGCCCATATATGCGTAATTATCATTATTTTCAACAGCTTGCTTGCCACTTCAGGGAAAAGACAAAAAGCCTCGCCTTTAGGTGAAGACTTTAGTATGCTTATTGGATATAAGGACTATCGCCGTTCAAGCCATGCTGTATATGACCTATATATAATTTTTCGATGGATCACCATGCAACGCAAACCCGTCCTACGAAGACCGACAGCAGCCAGGCTGCGAGGACAAATTTTCGCATGTGAATTTGAGGACATCGATATATTTAAAGGAAATGTTCGCAAGGATCACGAGCACCCGACAGGCTATCAATGGCAAATTCAAATCCAGTACTGAAGATCCTGAATCGGCGGATAGCTGGCCGGCTTTAAACCATATAGATAATTCATTACAAACCTGAGAATGTTGTTTCCGGACTATTTGGAAACCCGAAGAGGTATCTGCTTAATGGCTGTCCATTCTAAACGGTAATTTTAGACATGGAGGAAAAAGAATGACATCACTACAATACAAAAATATAAGGCATAACCTGGCAGGCGATTATCCACACATCGATCCCACGGCGCTGATTGACCCTTCTGCCCAGATCATCGGTAACGTCAGAATTGACAAAGATGTTTTCATAGGACCATTGGCCGTTATTCGGGCCGACCAGCGCGGAAAGGACGGAAAAGTCGCCCCCATCCAGATCGATAGGGAGGTCATTATTCAGGATGGCGTCATCATACACGCCGATCCGGGGGCTTCAGTGATCATAGGCTCCAAGACTACCGTAGCCCATGGAGCTATCCTCCATGGACCGTGCACCATCGGGCAAGAGTGTTTTATTGCTATGAGAGCCTCTTTATACAAGGCCACTCTAGAAGATCATGTATGGCTTGGCATTGGAGCTATTGCCAAACGGGTTACCTTCCATTCCTTTACAAAGGTGCCTGCAGGTGCCGTTATCCGTGATCGCCCCGAAGTACTGGCACTTCGACTGATTACAGAGAAAGAAAGAAACTATATGGAAGAGGTTTGGGCCGCTAACTCCCGATTAAGGACGGACTACCTGGAACTCCGTGAAAAAGCGGAGTCGATTCGATCCGCCGCCAAGAAAGATGGCTGATATTGCAAATGAATGTTTTTAATTGTATACTCAAAACTGCGCTGTGATTCTCACCTACTTGAGTATAGGATTCAACACAGTTGTGTTTCTGAGGTGGAGTCAGTTTAAAAAAAAATAGAAACCCCTGCTCTTAGGGGGCCGGTTTCTCCCTTGTTCAAAAGAGGCTGCGACGTAAAATAAATTGACTTTTGGGCAGGACCGCGCTAGCGTCGCGGATGCATCCGTGATGATCTGCCTCCTTAAGTCTTTTCGGCTCCATGAATTAATCCTAACTTGAGCTTTTGGTATTGTGCCGGTAACTTTCCGGCGGAATGCTTCTTATCTTTGAATCTCTGGATCGTGAAGAAAATGCCGCTGATAAGTCTAATTGAACCTTGGTTTTACTGCTTCGACTCACCGTTTTAACGAAGATCAAAACCGGTTCGAATTCAGAGAGAGGAATCTTTTTGTCGTTCACGTAGGGTTTGCGAAGTCGGTCGGCCTTCAAAAAAGAAATAGAGTCCGCCCGGAAATGGTCCCCCGGTACAGCCGAGTTTCCGATCCCAATGGGAGGGGCTTCCGGTATCGGTTGGGAAGTTGGTTCAATTTATTCATGGGTTAAGTGAAAAGGGGGGAATTATGCGAAGACGTTGCAAAGTTATTATTCCGAATGTGCTGGCTGCTGCGATCCTTTTGATCACCTTTTTCGGCCCTTCGGGGACATCTTATGGTTTAGACATCACGATTGAAGTGGCGCCGCGGACGCTGAATCTCCAGAACAGCGGAGAGGTGGTCACCGTTCATACGAATATCGTCTATTCGAATGTCGTTGCGACAACGGTTTCCCTCAACGACATTGAAATCGCCTCCTGGAAGGCGGACAACAGAGGAAATTTTGTCGCCAAATTCCTGATGGAGGAGGTTAAAGCTCTCGCGGAAATTGGCTCTCTGACGGTCCCCGGTGAAAATGAACTTACCCTGGTGGGTTTTACTACAGAAGACGAGAAATTCACAGGGACCCAGACTATCACGGTGATCGACGTCTCGGGGAGGCGACTCAAGTAGACCGAAGCGCGGACGGACAATCCGGTCTTCCGCCAAACAGGAAACTGGTTGTCCATGAGGGTCCGGGGGGGCGGCTTGAGGTCGGCGAAGTAGTTTTCACGCCCGGACCACAAGTCTCTTCCGGTCATGCATTCCGGCAAAGCTCGGTCGCGGTTGACCGGCCAAATCTGGAGTTTCGGACTGGTCACGTAAACGGCATGACGCTGATCTACGTCAAAAGGCACAGCTCATACACGCACTCTGCCCTTCCATGCTCCATTGCCTCTTACCAAACGAGTCTCCCGTCTTCTTGGGTTTAAACACGTTATTATTTTACGTATGTTTAATTCCTATATCCACACACACCCGTTTTTGCATAAGCATTTTCGTCAGGCAAAGACTCCTGGGCGGCAGGCTGCGGCAACAGTTTATACAAATGGAATTTTATTTCCTAAAGCAGATCATCTCAAATTTGAACCTTAAATCCCGTCACGGACGGCTAATTCCACATATCAGCCGCCTAAATCCGATAGGCAGCTAAATCGAAGGTTTTCGCGGCTTTAATTGAGACGTCGAAGATAGTAAAGTTCGGCTACAAAATTTTTCCATGCGAGCATTGCCAGAATTTAGATTAGTTTAATAATATACGAAAGGCAAATCACCATGAAAAATGGTTTTTTACTAATAATGTTGTTTGCTATCACTGGTTGTGCAGGTTATCCTCTTACGCAAACAGATATAAACCGGGAAGTTAATAATAATGCAGCAACCATTATTTTAGGTGCAAATTTAGGGGATGGTAATATTGACGGAATGGCATTTGCTTTGTACATTGATGGAGAAAAAATATTACCAAAAGGTATCGTGAGAAATGGCATTTATAAAGGGTCCATCCCGAGAAAACCCATTTTAAACCCTGATCCATGGGACGGTATAACTTATACAGAAGCTGACAGAGACAATCATGGGTATATAATTTGGAATATTGATATCGAAAAATTCAAAAATGAACGCGAAAGCTTGATTTACCTTACAAGTGCAAGATCAAGTGAAACGCGCATTGCTCCTTATATGGAACAATTCTTTTCAAGTGGTTACTTACTTCCTATTGAAGCCTCCATCCAAAGCTTCCATGCAAACTATTTAAAGTCATTACAGAAAATATTCAGATCGGACAAGGATTGGTATTTTTTGGGTTGTGCGTTTCAGCTGTCTAAACCAGGCATCTATTATTTGGGAGAATATACATTTATCAATGCGAATTTGACTCAAACAGAAGGATTTGATTTTATAGAAAAACTTCTAACTTATAAAAATAGAAGAATCGATACTGACAATGAAAATGTAAAAAATATTCTTACTAATGCCCAAATTTCAAATAGAGAACTGTACAACTTCAGCTCTTCATGGAAGGAGCATGATAAATCAGAGTGGTTTTCGCTTTTGGTCTTAGAGCAATAAATAGGCTGTACTAGACTTTATCATAAATTGAAAGCCTTAGTCGAAACTGGCGATTTACTTGACGCCGTGAACGTCCCGTATGCGAATGAAACACAAGCACGAAATAAGAAAAATTCAGCCGACGCAGAAAATTGGATAGCTGATTAGCGTTTTAGGCGACCCAGGCGTACCATAGGGCAATGCACACATTCATTGCGAAGGAAAGGAGGATAATTGATGTATGCACTTCTACTATTATTCCCTCTTGGACCAGGGATGCGTTCGACTGCTGAGAAACTGGGCGATCAGTTTTCCCCCGTGCACAGAACAGCAAAGGGGTTTAAGGACGAAATATTTCTCGCTGACGACTTAACTGGAGAGTATGGGTCCCTTACCCTTTGGGATTCGAGGGAGGATATTGAGGCTTTTCGACAAGCTGCGGCCTCCCAGCTACAAAAAGACCTGGCAGGCATTGCCAAAGTGCCACCAACTACCAGGGTGTTCGAAGTTTATGAACCAAAACCTTGATTGCCAAAAGGTTTTCAGATACATGCGGGTCGCCTGACAACTTCCTCCGAAAGAAGAATCAGCTTTGACGTAAACAGCGCGGAAATAACCGCCACGCACCTGTTCCCCGCCCGTAAGCAAAAATCCAAAACGCCCAGCCGTATATCAGCGAGGAAATGGTTTATTTTGATGACTTGATTTATTGAACATAGAATTTTAACTCGAGTTTACAAATAAGAAACTAAAAAAAAGAAGCAAGCCTTTGTTATCACAGTACAAAATAGCTACTGCTTTTGTAGTACCCTACCGTCCTGGATCACGAAGCCGAGAGCATCGAGAACCGCTATTGGCTGAGATGTGGGGTCTTCCAACCTCCGTCCGGGTTTCTTCGGGCCTGGAAGCCAGAAAGGGGCCGTCCCCAATCACGGAGATGGCGCACTATAGCTGACGGTTGAGTTCTACAACCCCGAGACTTAATTGTCTTGTATTTACAGTATATTGGAACTTCCTTCAACTTCAAACTCTGAAAGTCCTGTTTGAACACTTCGGGCTCGATTTGGGAAAAAACTACTGGGATTCGACGGAACGATGAGAACCGCAAGTGAGAGAAGTCCATTAGCCAAGCCGTATTGGAACTTGTAATAGTCACGGTATAAAGCTGAACTATTACCAAACTGAATTTCAACAAAAACAAGTTTTTTACGAAAATCCCCAATCAGCTTCGGATCACTCCGTAATATAGGTTGTGTTTCCCTGCCACGATTAATAAAATTTTCAGCAAACGCCTTATTGTAACCAGATTGATGTTCGTAAATCATGCCATTTTTAAAATACTTGAACGAGTTGGACCATGCGATCGAATCAACGATTGCCATCACCTTTTGGATTTCGCAATTCAGAACCCGTAGCAATTGATCTCCGCAATGGAAATATTCAACCTCGGATTTCATTTCTTCAATCTCTATATTCTCTTTCTGCAAAATAACAAATATCGCGCTGTGAGCAATCAGTTAGAAACTTTTACGGCTCACTAGCCTTCCAGAACTTAAGATTTTCACGGCGTCCATCACTGTGGGATATTTCCCCAGGCATCCAGAAAATCATGCCGTGCGAGTATTTTATAGTTTATTCCAGGACTGAACTTGCCATATGGCTTGCCGCGTTTTTCCTCCAACTCTCTCGATACCTGCTCTTGCTCAGTAACAACCTGCCTGAACTGCTGATTATCAAGAACGAAATACTCCGGCCGCTGGTCCACGGCATCGGGTATCAAGACGAACACAAAAAATCGGCTGGCATCTGGCTCCACCAAGGCAGACTGATATAAAAAGTACGTTTTGGAACTTAGCGACTTAACCTGGACAGAGAATACTTTACCGGATGGACTCTCGCACAACAGGTCTGCCGCAGGGGCATTCCCAATCGTAAACGTCACGAGATACCCGCGCCGCGTCAGTTCATGCGCAACCCCGAATTGTCCTGACCATTGCGTCTTGTATTTTTTACTCATGATCTCACCTAAACTTAATCCGTCAGTTTCACGGGTTTTGATCCACATCCGATTGGACATGTTCACTTCGATCCGGAAATAGTCTTTTTGCCCAATCTCGGCGTCTATCTACACCTTTGCTTGTGCGGCGATCTATAGGTCGCCTCCGCACAAAAGCTTTATTTCATAGATATTGACCAAAAATCTTCCTTTCCAGATTGGAAACCGGGTTCTACCGGAGAGTCATTTCCGATCAGATACTACCTAAAAAGGTATTCTTCATTCCCGCACACCCACCCAATATGGAGATGAACCCCAGCACGCTTTCCCGCATAGACTATACGATTGACAGACACTTCAGCGCGTAGCAACAATGCAAACGCCTCGTAGTCCTGAAACCATTCACGCGACCGACTGAATGAGTGCACGATCATAACAGCATGCGGCGCTCCGAAACGCTTAGCCTCAATCACAGCAGCCCCAGTCCGATGGATGAGTTGATATCGTATCGTGCCAGCGAGCGTCTCATTCAGATTAAGTTCTCGCCTAAGGAAGGCAAGTCGAGAAGCCTTTCCTTTCGATCCTTCAGCCAACCAATCCGACAATGTTGGACCAAACGGCTCAGAAACTTTTCCCTCTACAGCGATTGACACTAAGCCCGTGCTTGCCCTCGCAAGCGCCCATATATCATTTTGGGATGGTCTAGATCCTCCGACCAAAGGGACCTGATGCTCTGGAATGGCAAGCAATAATTGAATGTCGGCAAGCAGCTCGTTTGTCGAGAATGCTGTCTGGATCTCAGAAGGGAAACCGTCTGCATTTTGCCAAGAATAGGCAAGTGTTCGCGCCGAATATCCGGTCCGCCAATGTTTTAAAGGATCAGCAAGTAGCACTGCCCAGTCATCGGCATTTTTCGCTGGTATGTAGATATATTTCAAAAAGGATCTCCATATACAGGATAAAGCCGAACGCCAGCTGCACGCTTTTCGGCGACGGCTTAAAGCGTCTACCTCAGTCTTACACCTTCTTGGCTAAATTGCGATTCAAACCCATTTCCTGGCTTTGGAGCTTCCGCTGCCATCGCCCTTCCATCATTAAGATGTCATCAGATGTTGCAGACGATCCTGCAACCTCAAGGATCGAGACCTGGTAATCACTTGGGTCCCGACTTTTAAGTCCTATATTGCCGCCGTGCCCCGTCTCCACATAATTTTGCCACCTACCCCAAAAACCTTCTTCACCTCTCGCCGAACCGACGTACTGTTCTTTCGTCTTCGGGCACGTTAACAAATAAACTCCACGAGAAGATTCAAGTGGCGAAACCCAACTCTTGGGGAGAGTATCGAGTTTTGAAAGTGGCTGGATAAACTCCAAAAAACCGGGGAAATCAGGTGTTCGAAATTCTCGCCGCAGTTCGGTGATAGCCTTATCATTTCTAGAAGCGTATTGAACCCATGCAAGGGCTCCCGGCCCCCAATCAATATAAAGTCTCCCGACAAGATCAAGCAGTTTGTCTTGTAACTTGAGATCATATACATCGCAACTACCTGCCTTATCTATACCATCCATGTGAGGCATAGGAGTGTCTACCTCCAATCGCCCCCGATAATGCACTTCGTAAAGTCCAGCAAACATCGTTTCTTCACTAAAGTCAACGACAAACACTGCCCAATAAAGGGCATTCAGCTTAGTCTTATTTCGAATACGTTGCGTAGATTGATAATTTTCAAATTGAGAACGGTCATCGCGCCAGAGCTCATAAGGAGTAAAGCCACGCTTTGCATTCTTATCTTTATGCCTAATTAATCGTATATTTTCCAGTGGTAGCCCAGCTTCACGAAGGATGGTATTGAACATTATAGGCATTGCGTTCCTACTCCTTCTACAATGTTGACACATTGTATAATTTTATAACGATTCGATATATTCGCTATAGATTTTTGTCTATCTTATTTAATGTTATTTAAAGATTATATTCGTAAAGTTCAACATTGTTCATTTCAGAACATGCCAGCAAAAGATCATCAGAAATCTCACGGGCGATTATTATACCACGCACTTTTCTACCTTCTTCAGCGTGGTGTTTTCTGATCCACGCCATATAACGGAGGATTTGTCCGACAACTCGATCGTACCCGCGCGATACTTTTAGCTCTATTACCACATAATTTTTGTTATTATCGATTGCCAAAAAATCGATAAACCGGTTCCCTACCGGAAATTCAATACCGCTAATTTCCTCTTCCAAGTATAACGATAACCCAGGCTCGATAAGGGAAAGATTCTTTGCCAGAAAATTCTGAAGATCCTTTTCGTAGGCGAATTCATTTCCATTTTCTTCTTCTGAATCCTGATGTTTTGCCGCCAGTTTCTCATCTTCCTTCTGTCTAAAATAAATAGGAGTTGGATCAGAGGCTTGCTCGTAAAGACGAAATTTTTTGTTGTCAATTTGGAAAAAAAGATCATCTTTGCCGTTTGGATCGACATTTAAATGTATTCGACTGGAAGAACTTATTGATAGCTTGTGCAAGTGAGCTGAAATAGTGGCCTGCTTTATGAGTAGATACTTTGTCTTAAACCAAAAAATCATTTTTTCTTTCTCTAATATATCTCCTTTCTTTATAGTAATATTTTTTAGCATATCTGTAAAGATCCGCACCCTTAGGGTGCGGCTTTAATTAAGCCCCCCATAGGGGGGCATATGCCCTACCCCATGAGGGGGCGGGCAAAAAAGTTGTGCCGCTATCATGATACCCATTAAAATAATTGCATTTGTTCCAACTGGTTTTCCTTTTCCTCTTGCTACCGGACATACTTGCGTATCATGTCCGCATCGAGATCCACCGTAACCACGCAGTATCCCTTGGACCAGAAGTGGTTCCCCCAATACGGTTTCTTTTTCAAATGCCGAAACTGGTGAAACAGCCTTATCGATGTCTGCCCCTTCAATCGCCCAAGCAACTGGCTTATCCCCACTTTTGCAGGAATCATTGCCACAAGATGAACATGGTCGGGCTGTACGTTCAGCTCAACAACCTCACAGCCCGCAAACCCGCAGATCGATCGAATGGCCACCTCGCATGCCTCCCGTATCGATCCCGTCAATATCCGAAACCGATATTTTGGCAGCCAAACAACATGATACTGACAGTGCCATATCGTATGTGATAACTTACGAAATCTGCTCACTGATGCTCCCTCCTTACGTTATCCGTTGCGGCAACAACTTTTCGTAAGGATAGCACAGTGAGCGGCCTTCAAGGCCATTCCCATCCGGGACCGGCATAGCCAATTCCTATGACCCCACCCTTAGGGTGGGGGTTTCTACTTTGTTCTAAAACCAAGATCGGCTACGAGATCAATTTCAATCGCTATTTTTACAAGTATACGCCGCCCAGACCGTTGGAGGAGATCGAAACCGACCTCAAGAAGATCGAGAAGGAAATCGCCGACATGCTCGCGGAGGTGACGGAATGAGTGATAACCTGCCCGCTCCCGTTGATTCCAAGATACTGATATATCAATCCGATTCCGGGGAAACCCGCCTTGAGGTGCGGCTCCAGGATGAGTCCGTCTGGCTGACGCAAAAAATGATGGCGGAGTTGTTTCAAAAGGATATTCGCACGATCAATGAACATATCAAGAACGTCTATGAGGAAGGCGAGTTAGAGCCGGAATCAACTATCCGGAAATTCCGGATAGTTCAAACCGAGGGAAACAGACAGGTCGGTCGCCTGATGGATTTTTACAATCTCGATATGATCATCTCGGTGGGATATCGGGTAAAATCCGTTATCGCAACCCGCTTCCGCCAGTGGGCCACGGCACGGTTGCGCGAATACATTGTCAAAGGTTTCACCCTCGACGATGAGCGGCTTAAGGGCGGCAAGGGCCTGGTGGACTATTTCGATGAACTGCTGGCTCGCATCCGCGAGATTCGTGCCAGTGAGGCCCGGGTTTACCAGCGGATTCGCGAGATTTTCGCCTTGGCCCGTGACTACCGGGAGGGTGAGAAAGAAACGCAGGTCTTCTTTGCCACCCTGCAGAACAAGATGCACTACGCCGCCACCGGCATGACGGCTGCCGAGATTGTCCGCAAGCGCGCCGACGCGGCCAAGGCAAACATGGGATTGACAACGTGGAAGGGCGGCCGGGTGCTCAAACGCGACGTGGGAACAGCGAAAAACTATCTGGACGCGGAGGAAATCGAAACGCTCAACCGGATTACGGTGATGTTCCTGGATCAAGCCGAGTTCCGCGCTCAACGGCGGCAGGATATCCGCATGCTGGACTGGGAAGCGTTTCTCGACAAGTTCCTGATGAACACCGAATTGCCGGTGCTGGCCAATGCCGGATCGGTCAGCCGCGATGCGGCTATCGAATGGGCGGAGGGGCAATTTGACGCCTTTGCCGAGCGGCGGCGGTTGGAAGCTGAATCCGAAGCCGAAACGCGGTACGTGGAAGACCTGCGAACCTCCGCTCGCTTCCTTGATCAGGAGCGCAAGAAGACGCCCCCGAAGCAACAGGAGGCAAAGGTGAAGAAGAAAGGGGGAAAGAAATGATGAATGGAAGCATGAAATCCCCCCTTTTGCCTGCGGTTCCCGTTCGATTGCTCGGCGATATCCGGAAAATGATTTAGAAAACACGCGCCGGTGTCGCCGCAACGGTGAATGCCGGGTTGATGATACTCTACCGGCGCATCGGAAGCCGAATCCACTAGGAAATATTGAGAGGCAAGCGCGCCGACTATGGAGCGGAAATTGTCCCCACGCTGTCGAGACAGTTACGTTGGCCGTATTTCCAGGAGATTCTGGTCCTCGCTGATTGTTGCATAAATTCGAGCATTGAGGACGCCGAATGAGCAGGGGTGATTTGCATACGGGGTACGGACCGCCCGGAGCGGCGGGCCTGCCCATCCGGTTGAAAGGATACGATTATGTAGGTGCCGGGGCGTATTTTGTGACGATTTGCGCGCAGAACCGGGAATGCCTGTTCGAGGAAATCATGAGCGGAAAAATGGTGTTGAACGGTGCGGGGCGAATGGTGGAAACGGTTTGGGATCAATTGCCGATTCGATTCCACCATTTGGAATTGGATGAATTCATTGTAATGCCGAATCACATTCACGGCATTTTGTGGTCACACCGTAGGGGCGAACCTTGTGTTCGCCCGGATCGTGCTCGCCCTACACCTGTCCACCGCCGTGCCTGCCGACAGGCAGGAACAGACCCATCGGAGGGACGAAGATGAAACATCGTGCCTATTCTGCGTACAAACCGTCGGGGATGGAGTGGGTCGGCGATATTCCCGAGCACTGGGATGTTCGTCGCATCAAACACGTTGCGTCAATCCAGTTCAGCAGCGTAGACAAGCACACCATTGAGGGCGAAAAGCCCGTACGCCTCTGTAATTATATGGACGTGTATTACAACGACTTCATCAAAGAGGGTATCGAATTCTTGTCGGCGACTGCTACGC
This sequence comes from Desulfatiglans anilini DSM 4660, assembly GCF_000422285.1. NCBI lineage: Bacteria > Pseudomonadati > Thermodesulfobacteriota > Desulfobacteria > Desulfatiglandales > Desulfatiglandaceae > Desulfatiglans > Desulfatiglans anilini. The sequence continues at coordinate 6,143 of NZ_AULM01000018.1, read as the reverse complement.
GGAGCGAGATCACCAAATTCCAACTACGTCACGGAGACGTGCTCGTAACGAAGGACTCTGAGTCTTGGGACGATATCGCTGTCCCGGCGTATGTTGCTTAAGAAGTCGAGGGTGTTCTGTGCGGCTACCACCTGGCTCACATTCGTCCCGATCTGCGCAAACTCATTGGCGAGTACCTGTTTCGAGCATTTCGGACCAGTGGGATCAACGACCAGTTCAGGGTTGCCGCCAATGGAATTACGCGGTTCGGTTTGGGTAAATATTGGTTAGACAACGGGCTGTTCCCCGTTCCCCCATTGGAGGAACAGCAAGCCATCGCATCCTTTCTTGACCGCGAAACAGCGCGGATCGATGCGCTCATCGAGAAAAAGCAGCGGCAGATCGAGTTGCTCAAGGAGAAGCGATCCGCCCTCATCAACCACGCCGTTACCAAAGGGCTCGATCCCGATGCCAAGATGAAGGATTCCGGGATTGAGTGGTTGGGCGAGATTCCGGCGCATTGGGACATCCCACCGCTTTACGCCAGGTACAGCGTTGAATTAGGAAAAATGCTCGATGCCAAGCGATTCACCGGCAATTATCTGTTGCCTTACTTGCGGAACATAGACGTTCAATGGGATCGGGTGAATGTCGAGAACCTTCCAGAGATGGATATTGAGCCGGACGAATATAGCCGTTTTACCTTGGCAGACGGAGACCTACTTGTCTGCGAGGGTGGTGAAGTCGGGCGAACAGCAATGTGGAGTGGTGAACTGCCAGTCTGTGCGTTTCAGAAAGCGATTCACCGCGTGCGACCTCGAAGTACCCAAGACGTGCGTCGCTTCTACTACTACATCATGCGAGCCGCAGCCTGGAGTGGTGTGTTTCTAGCATACGGCAATCCTAACACTATTCCACATTTGACGGCTGAAAAATTGCGCGTTTACCGGTTTCCATTCCCCCCGCACGATGAGCAAGAGATGATCCTACATCACTTAGATTTCGAGACCCAGCGGATTGATGTCCTGGTTGCCAAGGTGAAAACAAGCATCGATAAACTCCGCGAATACCGCACCGCCCTCATTTCCGCAGCGGTAACAGGCAAAATCGACGTTCGCACCATGCCTGCCGGCAGGCAGGAGGAGGTTTCCTGATGCGGGTGGATGTCAAACCCGATTTATTTTTATGGGCCTGTGCACGCGCCGGGCGAAACATCGATGCGTTGGCGCAACAGCAGTCCTTTCGCAAGTTGCCCGCCTGGGTGAGCGGCGAGGAGCGTCCGACCTTCAAACAGCTCGAGAAATTCGCCCAGGCGACCTATACGCCGTTCGGCTATTTTTTCCTCCCGGAGCCTCCCGAAGAGTCCATTCCGATTCCCGACCTTCGCACGCTCGGCAGCCAATATTTAGGACATCCGAGCCCTGACCTTCTCGACACCATGTACATATGCCAGCAACGGCAGGAATGGTATCGCGATTTTGCGCGCTCCATGGGTGAAAAACCCCTGCCGTTTGCCGGGTCCGCAAATCTTGAGAGCGATACGGCGGAGGTCGCGCGGAATATCAGGCAAACCCTTGGTTTCAATATCGATGAACGCCGTCATATGCCAACCTGGACGGAAGCGCTGCGCCACTTCATCCAACAGGCGGATTCTTTCGGCATCATGGTCATGGTGAGCGGCATCGTGGGCAGCAATACGCATCGCTCTCTTGATCCTCAGGAATTCCGTGGATTTGCGCTCGCCGATCCGCTTGCGCCGTTGGTTTTCATCAATGGCAAGGATACCAAGGCAGCGCAGATGTTCACGCTGGCTCATGAACTGGCGCATATATGGCTCGGCGAAACGGCGCTGTCCGATGTGGGGCCGGTAACGATGCCGTCCAATAAAATAGAGCTGTGGTGCAACCATGTCGCGGCTGAATTGCTCGTTCCCCTGCCCGCTTTGCGCGAAGCCTATGAAGGCGGCAGATCGTTGCGGGAAGAACTAGACCACCTAGCCCGATGGTTCAAAGTCAGCACGTTGGTCATTCTAAGACGACTCCATGATGCAGGAAAACTGACCCGCGATGAACTCTGGCAGGCATACGATAAAGAGTTGGACCGGCTGGGAGCGATGTCCAAAGGAAGCGGCGGCAATTTTTATCTGACGCTTCCGGCCAGGGTCAGCAAGCGATTTGCCCGGGCGCTGGTCATCAGCACGCTCGAGGGGCAGACCCTGCATCGCGACGCCTTCCGCTTGTTGGGTTTTCGCAAACACGCCACATTTCGTGAGCTTGCCTATCAATTGGAGGTTACCTTCTGATGACCTACCTGCTCGATGCGAATGTGTTCATCCAGGCAAAAAACCTTCATTACGGCCTGGATTTCTGTCCGGCGTTCTGGGATTGGCTGATCACAAACAATCAGCAACAGAAGGTGTTCAGCATCGAAAAAGTCGGCGATGAAATCGAAGCGGGCAACGATGAGCTTGCAAAATGGGCAGATCAGCGGGGGCCTGGATTTTTTTTGAAACCGGATTCAGCCATGCTGTCGGCGTTGGGCAAGGTGAGCGCCTGGGCGACGGACCAAGGCTATGATCCTGCAGCGGTGAACACCTTCTTCCAGGTGGCCGATTATTATTTGATCGCCTTTGCGGTCGCGCACAATCACACCATTGTAACCCACGAAATCGCTTCCCCATCCACAAAGAAAATCAAAATTCCCAACGCCTGCATCGGTCTTGAGGTTAAGTGTGTCACGCCCTATGAGATGCTGCGTCGGGAAAGAGCACGCTTTATTTTGGAACCGATTGGAGGGCGTGCCTGATGCCGGGTCAATATTCGGAATACGCATTCGAAACCGGCATAGAACACCACTTGACCACAGCCGGTGGATTTGAAAAAGGCGACCGAGAGGGCTTCGACACCGAGCGGGGTCTATTCTTCGGCGACGTGATTGCGTTTATCCAGAAAACCCAGCCCAAGGAATGGGAGTACCTCGTCAACCTCCAAAAAGAAAAGGCCGAAGAAACGCTGATAGACGATCTGTGCCGCGCGCTCAACTCCAGCCATGAGGGGTGCCTCTCGGTCCTTCGACACGGGTTCAAGTGCTTCGGCAAGCTATTCCGGGTGGCCTATTTCGCCCCGGCCAGTGGCATGAACCCCGACACCCAGGCGCTCTACGCCGCCAACCGGCTCACCATTACGCGCCAGCTCCGCTATTCGGCCAAGCACAGCAACACCCTTGATGTGACCCTGGCTCTCAACGGTATCCCCCTCGCCACCCTGGAACTGAAAAACCCCATGACTGGCCAAAACTGGCGGTATGCGGTCACACAATACAAAAACGACCGCGATCCGTCGGACCTGATCTTTCAGTTCAAGAAGCGCACCCTTGTCCATTTTGCGGTGGACACCGACGAGGTCTACATGACCACGCGTCTTTCGGGAAAAGGCACGCGCTTTCTGCCCTTCAACAGGGGCTGCGGAGGCGGGGCAGGCAATCCTGAAAACCCCGGCGGCTACAAGACCGCGTATTTGTGGGAGGCGGTGCTTGAGCGTCACAGCTTCCTGGATATTCTGGCACGGTTCATTCATCTGCAGATCAAAGAGAAAAAGCTCGGTGGGAAGCGAGTCAAGAAGGAAACCATGATATTTCCGCGCTATCACCAGCTTGATTGTGTGAGGAAACTCGTCGCGGACGCTCGCGAGCGCGGCACCGGAACCAACTACCTGATTCAGCACTCAGCAGGAAGCGGGAAATCCAACTCCATTGCCTGGCTGGCCCATCGGCTTGCGAGTCTTTACACCGTAAATGACGAGAAGGTTTTCGACTCTATCATCGTGGTCACAGACAGGGTCGTCCTCGACCAGCAGCTGCAGAACACCATTTACCAATTCGAACATAAGCAGGGCGTGGTGCAGAAGATCGATATCAACTCGACACAGCTGGCCGACGCCCTCGCCTCGGGCGTTCCGATTGTGATCACCACGCTCCAGAAGTTTCCTTTCGTCACCGAGAAAATGGGCGCCCTGCCCATGCGCCGTTATGCGGTGGTTGTTGACGAAGCCCACAGCTCCCAAGGCGGCGAGACGGCGACCGAGCTCAAAGGCGTGCTCGCCGGCGCAGCCATCAAGGAAGAGGCCAGGGCAAAAGCCGAGGAGGAAGGGCTGCCCGATTATGAGGAGGAAATCCTCAAGACCATGGCAAAGCGCGGACAGCAACCCAACATCAGCTTCTTTGCCTTCACGGCAACGCCTAAATACAAAACCCTGGAGGTCTTCGGCACACCCGGCGCGGACGGCAAGCCGAATCCCTTCCATCTCTACAGCATGCGGCAGGCCATCGATGAGGGGTTCATCCTCGACGTGCTCCGGAATTACACGACCTACAAGACATATTACCGGCTGATCAAATCAATCGAGGATGATCCACAGGTGGACAAGCGCAAGGCCGCGCGGGCGCTGGCGCGATTCATGAGCCTGCATCCGCACAATATTGCCCAGAAGACCGAGGTCATGGTCGAGCATTTCCGGCACTTCACCATGCACAAGATCGGGGGTAAGGCCAAGGCCATGGTGGTGACCTCCAGCCGTCTTCACGCGGTCAGATACAAACAAACGTTCGACAAATACATTAAGGATAAAGGCTATGCGGGGATTAAAACGCTGGTGGCCTTTTCCGGAACTGTGATCGATCCGGCGCGAGCTCGTGAACGTGCAGGCGATCCTGAACTGGGCCGCCAGGCGCAGGCCCCCGCTGGTTCCATTCAATCCGGTCCGGGGATATTCCCTCCCGCGAGAAGATCTCGAAATCATCCTCCCTCCAACCCCCGATGAGGTGACCGCGATCCTCAAGCATGCCTCCGAGCACCTCCGCCGGGCGATCCTGCTCTCGTACTACCTCGGGCTGCGCCCTGGCGCGACGGAGCTCCTTGGCCTAACCTGGGACGATGTTAGACCAGACGGCACGATCCTCGTCCGGTCAGCTGCCAAGGGCGGCCCCGGGTTCCGGATCGTGCCGGTCCACAAAGATCTTGCCGCGCACCTCGAGTACTGGAAAGCTGACGGGGAACGATATATTATCCATTATACCGGTGCGCCGGTGGGGTCCCTCAAGAGAACGTGGCGGAACACGCTTCGGCGCGCCGGGATCACCAGGCGGCTGCGCATGTATGATCTCAGGCACCATTTCGTTACCGTGGCGCTCGAAAACGGCATGCCAATCAAGGCGGTCTCGGAGATCGTCGGCAGCCGGCCGGAGACCTTGATGCGCCACTACCAGCATGTATCGAGCGCGCTGCACCGCTCGGTAGTGGCATCGATCCCCACAGCCAAAACAGAAAGGCCGCAGAAATGAACAAAGCGCTGGGCACCATTATACTGCTGGGTTTAACGGTTGCCAGCTTAGCTGGATGCGCCAACCTCCAGCCTACCATCAAGGAACTCAAGCCTGTTCCGGATGAGGCGATATTTGCGCCAACCATTGACGGGCCGAGGGCCACCTTGACTATGCTCAGGACCAACGAGTTCGAGGGAGGGGCGGCGGCATATCACTTGTTTATTGACGGGGAAATGGCGGCAGAAATTTGCGTCGGGGAATATCTTTCGGTCCCGGTCCGCCCAGGAGAAAGGATCATCGAAGTCAGGCATGAGCGATCGTGGGGCGCGCCAGGGGATAGCGAAACGATAATGGCCGCCGCGGGGAAGCAGTATTGTTTCTGGATCACGTCCGGGAGCATGTCCATCCGCATGATCCGGACAACCCCGGAAGCGGTTGAGGTCGCGACGGGATTTTGATTTTTTTGGTCTAACCCAAGTTTGCCAAAAATCCCAGATTGGGGGTTATTTTGGCCCTAAAATCAACCTATCTACAGACATAAGTAGTTGATTTTTCAGTATTCAGGCCTTGTTTTTGGCGTCTGTAGTGACCCATCGCTGCATTTTCTGCTTTACAGGCGGCTCTATAAGTGGTATGCCTCTGAGCATGTATATTAAACGGGTACGTAAATCCAATCGCCACTCCAAGAAGGTCTACGAGTATTTGCATCTCGTCGAAAACGTTCGGACAAAGAACGGACCGAGACAGCGCTTGATACTCAACCTCGGAACCGTCGACCTCTCACCGGAACACTATAAAGACCTGGCCAACTGCATCGAGGCCATGCTGAGCGGCCAGCAGCATCT